>NZ_VMMS01000047.1:0-46703 GCF_013277315.1 Streptococcus sp. 2106 | reverse complement strand
GAGGTTGCAGATAGAACTGACGAAGTCAGTATCATATACATACGACAAGGCGAAGCTGACGCGGTTTGAAGAGATTTTCGAAGAGTATAAAATTGAATTGCTTATAAAAAAGCTCCATACACTGGATGTGTATAGAGCAATGGGAGATTATTTGATATAGAGTTCTTGATTTTTCAAGACAATTTCACGTACGCTCGCAAATTTCTTGAGTTTTTTAAGTTCTTCTGGATGAGTGACGAGAGTGATAACATAACCTTCCTTGCCCATGCGACCTGTACGGCCAGCGCGGTGAGTGTAGGTTTCAATATCTCTAGGAATATCAAAGTTTACGACACATTCTAGGCTATCGATATCAATTCCTCGAGCCAAAAGGTCTGTTGCTAGAAGCAGGGTTAGTTGCTTGTCTTTAAACTTTTCTAAGATGACTTTTCTAAATTTGACATTAACATCACTAGCTAGGGAAACAGCTAATATATCCCGATACTGTAGTTTTTCCTCTGCACTTCCAAGGTCTGATAGGCTGTTAAAGAAGACCAGACCGCGGAAATCCTCCACATGAGCTAGTTTTCGTAGCATATCCACTCGGTGACGTTGGTCTACCTGCATATAGAAATGTTGGATGTTATCTAGTTTTTGGTCAGAGAGATCAATGGTACGTGTGTTTGGCGCAATCTTTTCTTGGTCAAACTTAGTCGTCGCACTCATATAGACGAGTTGGTGGTCACGCGGTGCGTAGTGAGTGATTTTCTCAACAAAGTGAATCTGAGAATCATCTAGCAATTGGTCGAATTCATCCAGGATGATGGTTTCCACATTCATCATCTTGATTTTTTTCAATTTAATGAGTTCAAAGATACGTCCAGGAGTTCCAATCAGAATTTCTGGTCCTTTTTTTAGGCGTTCAATCTGGCGTTTCTGGCTCGAACCTGATAAGAAGAGTTGGGGAGTCAAGCCGATAGTCTCAGCCCACGTTTTACATACATCAAAAATCTGTCCAGCAAGCTCTGTATTTGGTGCTAGAATCAAGAGTTGCTGCGCTTTTTTCTTTTGTAGTCTGAGAAGACTTGGTAGGAGGTAAGCTAGGGTCTTACCGGTTCCTGTCGGGCTCACTCCTAGAAGATTTTCTCCTGCAAGAATGGGCTCAAATAGTTGAGTTTGAATGGGGGTAAATTCTTGGAAACCGAGTTGGTCACTTAGTTCTTGCCATTCAGTAGGTAGTTTGCTTTTCATTTTTCTGCCTCAAATCTAATGCCAGCAGTCTGGCGCATGGTATATAGTAGCTCATGAACAGAGCCTGCATCATCCAGCCAAGTCTGGTAGAGTGTCTGGTCTGGTTGCTGAATCATGTGTGCAAATGCAGTGACTTCCTCAGTCATCGTATGAGGAGCCTGTTGAATAGGGAGCTGGACTTGATTGCCTTGGTGGTCGGTAAAAATAGCTGAGCGAATATGCTCAATCGTGTTGAGGGTCAAGGTTCCATTTGTTGTGTAAATTTCGCAAGGAAGATTGGAAGTGATGTTTTTCCCAGCCTTGATATGAACTTGAAAGTCAGGGTAGAAGAGGATACCGTCTCCATTTAGGTCCATGCTATTGTCAAGCTGTTGAGCCATGTAGGTTGCGTCCTCAGCCTTTCCAAAGAGACGAACGGCAGCGTAGAGAGGATAAATCCCCAAATCCATAAGTGCTCCACCAGCAAAACGCTCTGAAAAGACATTGGGCGTATGCCCAGCCAACAAGTTAGGCATTTTGGAAGAATATTTGGCATAGTTGAAATCTGCCCCCAAAATTTGTTTGTCTGCTAAAAAGTTTTTGATGATAGTGAAAGCTTTTTCATGGTAATTACGAGCTGCTTCAAAGATAAAACAGTGATTTTTTTCAGCTGTTTGAACCAAATCCGGCCAGTCTTGTGGCTGAGTGACAGCTGGCTTTTCAAGAATGACATGTTTACCTGCAGACAAGGCAGCCTTTGCCTGAGCAAAATGCAAGGAGTTTGGACTGGCAATATAGACTACATCGAAGGAGCTCTTGAAGAAGTCTTCTAATTGATCAAATAGTTGGATATCCTGATAGCGAGAAGCAAAGGTTGCTGCGGTTTCAAGTTTCCTAGAATAGACTGCGACCAGCTGGTATTTCCCACTAGCATGGGCTGCTTCTATGAAGTGGTGGCTGATATCGCCAGTGCCAATGATACCTAATTTAAGCATAAATACTCCTTTTCTGATTTTAAATCCTTCTTTCATTATAACATAGATAGACGGGACTATCCAACAGAGGGGAAAAATTTCAAATAAGCGATTAGCTTTCTTCTGAAGAAAAGCTTTCTTTTACGAATAAATAGATAGAAGCATCAAATCTAGCAAATTAGATTAAAAAATGTGCTATAATAGAAGGAGGAGAAGGATGATTCTAAGACATCCGGGCATCAGCCCAACTAATGACTTGGTTGCTAAGAAGATTTTTAGTAATCCAGAAATCACTTGTCAATTTATTCGCGATATGTTGGATTTACCAGCAAAAAATGTGACCATTTTGGAGGGAAGTAATATTCATGTACTACCTTCCCTGCCTTACTCGGCGCAGGATTTCTATACCAGTATAGACGTCTTAGCGGAGTTGGATAATGGAACGCAAGTTATCATTGAGATTCAGGTACATCATCAGAATTTTTTCATCAATCGCCTGTGGGCTTACCTATGCAGTCAGGTCAATCAAAATCTTGAAAAAATTCGCCAAAGAGAAGGTGATACCCACCAGAGTTACAAGCATATCGCACCAGTATACGCTATCGCAATCGTGGACAGCAATTATTTCCAAGATGACTTGGCTTTCCATAGCTTTAGTATGCGAGAGGACACGACAGGTGAGGTTTTAACAATTACAAATAACGGACAAGAAAACCATCTGGTTAAGATGGCATTCTTGGAATTAAAAAAATACAGAGAAACCAGCAAAGACAAGGTTCGCAAGCCGTGGTTAGAGTTTTTTGGGAACAAACCCTTTACCCAGCATCCCGAGCGAGCCATCAGTCAAGCAGACCAACTGCTGGACTACAAGAGCTGGTCCGAGGAGGACAGAAAGATGTTTAGTGAACAACGCAGGCGAGAAGAACAAGCCATGTTAGCACAGGACTATGCCTTAGAAACTGCTAGGGCGGAAGGGATTGAACAAGGACTGGAGCGCGGTCTTGAACGTGGGCGAGCTGAGGGCATTGAACAGGGAATTGAACGTGGACGAGCTGAAGGCATCGAACAGGGATTAAAAGTAAGTTTAGCAAATCTAGTTCGTCAAGGTCTTCTAACACCTGAGGTTGCGAGTGAGCAATTAGGCATGACTGTGGCTGAGTTTGAAGAACTATTGAAAGAGCATCATAAATAAGACCTAAAAAATACAGAGAAACCAGCAAAGACGAGGTTCGCAAGCCGTGGTTGGAGTTTTTTGGCAACAAGCCCTTTACCCAGCAACCCGAGCGAGCCATCAGCCAAGTAGACCAACTGCTGGATTAAAAATTAGGAAATATCGTGTAGAAAATAGTAACAGATTTTATCTCTTTGTGGGATGAAGTCTGTTTTTTTGTATGATGGGCAGGTCCTACATCTGAGTGGCAAGTTCTCCGTAGGTATCCGCTATTGGTTAATGCATAGCATATCTGAATGAAATAAGAACTAAACAAATCAGTCAGGAAAGTCAAAGTAATTTCTATTATAGTAGATTGAAACTAGAATAGTGCGCCTCTACTTCTAAAACATTGTTAGAAATCGATTTGACTGTCCTGATCGAATCGTCCTATTCTTATTTCATTTTACAATATAAAAGAAATAAATACGGCTGACTATCATGATTTTTATAATCAAGCTATTACTGAAATAAGAAATGGGATAAAGATGGATAGAGATGTTACATAAGAAATTGTAAGAGGTCTGTTCCCTCTTGATAAAATGACTCTCATTTGACTTTTTGCACCAAAAATAGTATAATATTCGGTGCAAAGGAGGCGTGATAGATGAACTATAAGCAGGAAATAGTAAACAGGATAGAAAATTTTGAATCGAATCAAGTTTTTATAGTAAATGATTTCTTTGATATTGCAGGATATGAAACTGTTCGTAGTACATTAAATCGTCTTGTAAAAGACAAAAAGGTTACTCGCATTTTGAAAGGTATTTATTATAAACCAAAATATATAGAACTGATTGGAGAGTATGCAATGGCGTCTGTGGATGAAGTTGCTGATGCTATTGCTAGAAAATATAATTGGACCATTGCTCCATCGGGAAACACAGCCCTTAATTTACTTGGTTTATCTACGCAGGTACCAGCAAAATGGACCTATATATCAGATGGAAGATATGCTAGTTTTAATGTTGGTAAGGCAAGAATAGAATTTAAGCATAGAAATAATGGAGATATTTCAAATATGTCAACCTTAACTGCAATGGTGATACAATCTGTCAAGGCAATGGGGAAAGAGAACATTACTTCTCAGCAGATTGACTACTTACGGAAAAAATTATCTGAAGAAGAAAAGTCAACATTACTAGCTGAAGGTAAAACTACAAGTGTCTGGGTATATAGTATTATCAAGAAAATATCAGAGGTATAGGGATGTTTGAGGATAAATCGACTGGGAAAAATAAATCAATTTTTCAGAATGTT
Source organism: Streptococcus sp. 2106 (assembly GCF_013277315.1). Classification (NCBI taxonomy): domain Bacteria; kingdom Bacillati; phylum Bacillota; class Bacilli; order Lactobacillales; family Streptococcaceae; genus Streptococcus; species Streptococcus sp. 2106. The sequence goes on along the minus strand of NZ_VMMS01000047.1, from coordinate 42,050 downwards.
TTTAGAAGTCACGATGTCTATTCTAGCTTCAATCTACTAGAAATTCCATAGATAGAAAACTACATAATCTCTACAGATACGGATGTTGGAGTTGATGTGAGATGCTTTGGCTTGCTGGAGGAATTGAGGATTGCCAAACTTTATCATTGAAATTATTGCTCAAATTTGTTATGATATAAATATGAATAAAAGTAGACTGGGACGTGGCAGACACGGGAAAAAGAGACATGTATTATTGGCTTTGATTGGTATTTTAGCAATTTCTATTTGCTTATTAGGCGGATTTATTGCTTTTAAAATGTATCAGCAAAAAAGTTTTGAGCAAAAGATTGAATCGCTCAAAAAAGAGAAAGACGATCAATTGAGTGAGGGAAATCAGAGGGAGCATTTTCGTAAGGGACAAACCGAAGTGATTGCCTATTATCCTCTCCAAGGGGAGCAAGTGATTTCGTCTGTTAAGGAGCTGATAAATCAAGATATTAAGGACAAGCTAGAAAGTAAGGACAATCTTGTTTTCTACTATACAGAGCAAGAAGAGTCAGGTTTAAAGGGAGTCGTCAATCGTAATGCGACGAAACAAATCTATGATTTAGTTGATTTTAAGGTTGAAGAGACTGAAAAGACCAGTCTAGGAAAGGTTCACTTAACAGAAGATGGGCAACCTTTTACACTTGACCAACTGTTTTCAGATGTTAGTAAGGCCAAGGAACAGCTGATAAAAGAATTGACTTCCTTCTTACAGGATAAGAAATTGGAGCAAGACCAGAGTGATCAGATTGTTAAAGATTTCTCCGACCAAGACTTGTCTGCATGGAATTTTGATTACAAGGATAGTCAGATCATCCTTTATCCAAGTCCTGTGGTTGAAAATTTAGAAGAGATAGTCTTGCCAGTATCTGCTTTCTTTGATGTTATCCAATCTTCGTACTTACTTGAAAAAGACGCAGCCTTGTACCAGTCTTACTTTGAAAAGAAACATCAAAAAGTTGTCGCTCTAACCTTTGATGATGGTCCAAATCCAGCAACGACTCCGCAGGCATTAGAGACTCTAGCTAAATATGGTGTTAAAGCCACTTTTTTTGTGCTTGGGAAAAATGTTTCTGGGAATGAGGACTTGGTGAAAAGGATAAAATCTGAAGGTCATGTTGTTGGAAACCATAGTTGGAGCCATCCGATTCTCTCGCAACTTTCTCTTGATGAAGCTAAAAAGCAGATTACTGATACTGAGGATGTGCTAACTAAAGTGTTGGGTTCTAGTTCAAAACTCATGCGCCCGCCTTATGGAGCCATTACAGATGATATTCGCAATAGCTTGGATTTGAGCTTTATCATGTGGGATGTGGATAGTCTGGACTGGAAGAGTAAAAATGAAGCAGCTATTTTGACGGAAATTCAGCATCAAGTAGCTAACGGCTCTATCGTTTTGATGCATGATATTCACAGTCCGACAGTCAATGCTTTGCCAAAGGTCATTGAGTATTTGAAAAATCAAGGTTATACCTTTGTGACCATACCAGAGATGCTCAATACTCGCCTAAAACCTCATGAACTGTATTATAGTCGTGATGAATAAGCAAGAAAAAATAGGTCTGTCAGATATGTGATAGACTTATTTTTTACAAAAGATAGTACTAATTAGCAAAAAAATTATGCTATAAATGAGAAATAAAATAGAAGGAGAAGTATATGAATACTTATCAATTAAATAATGGAGTAAAAATTCCAGTTCTAGGATTTGGAACTTTTAAGGCTAAAAATGGGGAAGAAGCTTATCGTGCAGTGTTAGAAGCCTTGAAGGCTGGTTATCGCCATATCGATACGGCGGCGATTTATCAGAATGAAGAAAGTGTTGGTCAAGCAATCAAAGATAGCGGAGTTCCACGAGAGGAATTGTTCGTAACTACCAAGCTGTGGAATAGCCAACAAACCTATGAGCAAGCTCGTCAGGCTTTTGAAGAGTCTTTAGAGAACCTGGGCTTGGAATATTTGGATTTGTATTTAATTCATTGGCCAAACCCAAAACCTCTCAGAGAGAATGACCAATGGAAAATCCGAAATGCGGAAGTTTGGAGAGCGATGGAAGACCTCTATCAAGAAGGGAAAATCCGTGCTATCGGCGTTAGCAATTTTCTTCCCCATCATTTGGATGCCTTGCTTGAAACTGCAACTATTCTTCCTGCGGTCAATCAAGTTCGCTTGGCGCCAGGTGTGTATCAAGAGGAAGTCGTAGCTTACTGTCGAGAAAAAGGAATTTTATTGGAAGCTTGGGGACCTTTTGGTCAGGGAGAACTGTTTGATAGCAAGCAAGTCCAAGAAATAGCAACAAATTATGGAAAGTCGGTTGCTCAGATAGCCTTGGCCTGGAGCTTGGCAGAAGGATTTTTACCACTTCCGAAATCTGTTACAGCCTGTCGTATTCAGGCTAATCTTGATTGCTTTGGAATTGAATTAAGTCAAGAGGAACGAGAAACCTTAAAAACGATTGCTGTTCAATCTGGTGCTCCACGAGTTGATGATGTGGATTTTTAGAAAATCATAAAAAGAATTGTACATTATTCTAATTTTTGATATAATAGACAGCAGGAAAGAAAGTCTTATGGCGTTCTTCAAGCGAGCTTGGGATAGTGGGAGCCAAGTAGGACAAAATAAAGAGCTGGCGCTTTCTGTACTATTTTCAAAAACAATGAAGTAATAAATTAGGGTGGAACCGCGTTTCTGACGCCCCTAGGTTAAATCAACCTAGGATTGTTGGACGCGGTTCTTTTGCTTATTCAGTCTATTGTGTGAAAGAAAGGAGAGACGTGGAAAACCTTTATCTTGTAAAAGACGATAGTCAACTAGCTACATTTCGTGATTTTGTAGTAAGAAATACTGAAAAGTTGAAAGATTATCAATCTTTTTTAAAGAATGAACTTGCAGTCTGTGATTTACCGCAAGCCGTTATTTGGTCAGATTTTAATGCTGCTACACAGATTATTAGGGAAAGCGCTGTTCCAGCCTATACAAATAATAGACGAATGGTTATGACGCCTGATTTAGCTGTTTGGAAAGAGTTATATTTGTATCAGTTGATGGACTACAAGTGTTCTCAGCAAACTCAAGCAATAGAAAGTCACTATCATTCTTTATCTGAAAATTTCCTCTTACAGATTGTAGGACATGAGCTAGCTCATTGGTCGGAGCATTTTTTAGATGATTTTGATGGTTACGACTCTTATATCTGGTTCGAAGAGGGGATGGTTGAATATATTAGTCGCAAGTATTTCTTGACAGAAGAGGAATTTCAAGCGGAAAAAATTTGTAATCAATCTCTCGTAGAACTTTTTCAGAAGAAGTATGGTTGGCATTCACTGAATGATTTTGGTTCTTCGACTTATGATAAGAACTATGCAAGTATTTTTTATGAATATTGGCGCAGCTTTTTGACAGTAGATAAGTTGGTAGAGAATCTAGGTAGTGTACAAGCGGTCTTCGATTCTTATCATCTATGGGCAAATACAGATAAAACTCTTCCCTTGTTAAATTGGTTTGTTCAGCAGAAATTAATTGAAAAAGAAATATAAAAACTAAAGGAGTAAACAATGTCTAAGAAATTAACATTTTACTGCGTCAGTGGCAGAAACCTCCTTACAGTCGGACTGCTCCACGCTCAGCACTAGAGTGCTTGAGCTAGACGCAGTACTAACTCGTCTTGCCTCGTATGATTGACGAGGCAGACTCGTGTCGCAAGTAATTTATATAAAAAGGAGTAAATAATGTCTAAAAAATTGACTTTCCAGGAAATCATCCTTACTTTGCAACAATTTTGGAATGACCAAAGTTGTATGCTCATGCAGGCTTATGACAATGAAAAAGGTGCGGGAACAATGAGTCCTTACACTTTCCTTCGTGCTATCGGACCTGAGCCATGGAATGCGGCTTATGTAGAGCCATCACGTCGTCCTGCTGACGGTCGTTATGGGGAAAATCCTAACCGTCTCTACCAACACCACCAATTCCAAGTGGTCATGAAGCCATCTCCATCAAACATCCAAGAACTTTACCTTGAATCTTTGGAAAAATTGGGAATTAATCCTTTGGAACATGATATTCGTTTCGTTGAGGACAACTGGGAAAACCCTTCAACTGGTTCAGCTGGTCTTGGTTGGGAAGTTTGGCTTGATGGGATGGAAATTACTCAGTTCACTTATTTCCAACAAGTCGGTGGATTGGCAACTGGACCTGTGACTGCGGAAGTTACCTATGGTTTGGAGCGTTTGGCTTCTTACATCCAAGAAGTAGATTCTGTCTATGATATTGAATGGGCTGATGGTGTAAAATATGGAGAAATCTTTATCCAGCCTGAGTACGAGCATTCAAAATATTCATTTGAAATTTCTGATCAAGAAATGTTGCTTGAAAACTTTGATAAGTTTGAAAAAGAAGCTGGTCGCGCCTTGGAAGAAGGATTGGTGCACCCTGCCTATGACTATGTTCTCAAATGTTCACATACCTTTAACCTGCTTGATGCGCGTGGTGCCGTATCTGTAACAGAGCGCGCAGGCTATATCGCTCGTATCCGTAACTTGGCCCGTGTCGTAGCCAAAACCTTTGTCGCAGAACGCAAACGCCTAGGCTACCCACTTTTGGATGAAGAAACAAGAGCTAAACTCCTAGCAGAAGACGCAGAATAAAGAGAGTGACAAATTACGAAAATGGGCGAACAGAGTGAGCCCTGAGCCAGTTGCCGCAGTGATGAAGGTATCCTTAGTGAAACTAAGGATACTAGGCAAAATTGGAGACTTTTGGCTCCAATTTTAGCAATGAAACAACGAAGTTGGTTGCTTGCGTGCCAATCACATAAGGCAAACTGGAAAATAAAAAGATACTTTTCGGAGAAAAAACATGACAAAAAACTTATTAGTAGAACTCGGTCTTGAAGAATTACCAGCCTATGTTGTCACACCAAGTGAAAAACAACTAGGCGAAAAAATGGCAGCCTTCCTCAAGGAAAACCGCCTGTCTTTTGAAGCCATTCAAACCTTCTCAACACCACGTCGTTTGGCTGTTCGTGTGACTGGTTTATCAGACAAACAGTCTGATTTGACAGAAGATTTCAAGGGACCAGCAAAGAAAATTGCCTTGGATAGTGATGGAAACTTCACCAAAGCAGCTCAAGGATTTGTCCGTGGGAAAGGTTTGACTGTTGAAGATATCGAATTCCGTGAAATCAAGGGTGAAGAATATGTCTATGTCACTAAGGAAGAAGTTGGTCAAGCAGTTGAAGCCATTGTTCCTGGTGTTGTAGATGTCTTGAAGTCATTGACTTTCCCTGTCAGCATGCACTGGGCGGGAAATAGCTTTGAATACATTCGTCCTGTCCACACTTTAACTGTTCTTTTAGATAAAGAAGAGTTTGACTTGGATTTCCTTTATATCAAGGGAAGTCGTGTGAGCCGTGGCCATCGTTTCTTGGGGAAAGAAACCAAAATTCAGTCAGCATTGAGCTATGAAGAAGACCTTCGTAAGCAGTTTGTAATCGCAGATCCATGTGAACGTGAGCAAATGATTGTTGACCAAATCAAGGAAATTGAGGCAAAACATGGTGTACGTATCGAAATTGATGCGGATTTGCTGAATGAAGTCTTGAATTTGGTTGAATACCCAACTGCCTTCATGGGAAGTTTTGATGCTAAATACCTTGAAGTTCCAGAAGAAGTCTTGGTGACTTCTATGAAGGAACACCAACGTTACTTTGTTGTTCGTGATCAAGATGGAAAACTCTTGCCAAACTTCATTTCTGTTCGTAACGGAAACGCAGAGCGTTTGAAAAATGTCATTAAAGGAAATGAAAAAGTCTTGGTAGCCCGCTTGGAAGACGGAGAATTCTTCTGGCGTGAAGACCAAAAATTGGTGATTTCAGATCTTGTTGAAAAATTAAACAATGTCACCTTCCATGAGAAGATTGGTTCCCTTCGTGAACACATGATTCGTACGGGTCAAATCACTGTACTTTTGGCAGAAAAAGCTAGTTTGTCAGTGGATGAAACAGTTGACCTTGCTCGTGCAGCAGCCATTTACAAGTTTGACTTGTTGACAGGTATGGTTGGTGAATTTGACGAACTCCAAGGAATTATGGGTGAAAAATACACCCTTCTTGCTGGTGAAACTCCAGCGGTGGCAGCTGCTATTCGTGAACACTACATGCCTACATCAGCTGAAGGAGAACTTCCAGAGAGCAAGGTCGGCGCAGTTCTAGCCATTGCAGACAAATTGGATACGATTTTGAGTTTCTTCTCAGTAGGATTGATTCCATCAGGTTCTAATGACCCTTATGCCCTTCGTCGTGCAACTCAAGGTGTGGTTCGTATCTTGGATGCCTTTGGTTGGCACATTGCTATGGATGAGCTGATTGATAGCCTTTATGCATTGAAATTTGACAGTTTGACTTATGAAAATAAAGCAGAGGTTATGGACTTTATCAAGGCTCGTGTTGATAAGATGATGGGCTCTACTCCAAAAGATATCAAGGAAGCAGTTCTTGCAGGTTCAAACTTTGTTGTGGCAGATATGTTGGAAGCAGCAAGTGCTCTCGTAGAAGTAAGCAAGGAAGAAGATTTTAAACCATCTGTTGAATCACTTTCTCGTGCCTTTAACCTGGCTGAGAAGGCAGAAGGGGTTGCTACGGTTGATTCAGCACTATTTGAGAATGACCAAGAAAAAGCTTTGGCAGAAGCAGTAGAAACACTCGTTTTATCAGGACCTGCAAGTCAGCAATTGAAACAACTCTTTGCGCTTAGCCCAGTCATTGATGCTTTCTTTGAAAATACTATAGTAATGGCTGAAGATCAGGCTGTCCGTCAAAATCGTTTGGCAATCTTGTCACAACTAACCAAGAAAGCAGCTAAGTTTGCTTGTTTTAACCAAATTAACACTAAATAAAATTTGATAAACGGACTTTATCTTATTACAGAGGAGAAGAAATGGATCCGAAAAAAATTGCTCGTATCAATGAGCTTGCTAAAAAGAAAAAAACAGAAGGCTTAACACTAGAAGAAAAAGTGGAACAAGCCAAACTACGTGAGGAGTACATCGAAGGTTATCGTCGCGCTGTTCGTCATCACATTGAAGGAATCAAAATTGTGGACGAAGAAGGAAACGATGTTACACCAGAAAAACTACGCCAAGTACAACGTGAAAAAGGATTACATGGCCGTAGTCTTGATGACCCAAATTCATAATATGTATTCTTTCTTTTTTAAAACTAAATGACTATAACATGAGATTTCCTTTCTCTTTTTACATAATACAATTTTAAAACTCCATTGAAACAGTTGTCTCTATAGAGTAGGAATTCCTGAAGAACAGCTTAGATGACCTTCTTTATCGATGAGGATGGCTTCGATGCCCTCAAAACTTTCGACTTGCCAGAGGTTAGAAGCATGTCTTTCTCCAAAGAGTCGAGTCGTTCAGATTTCGCCATCGACTGATTTATCAGAGATGATTGTTAGACTCGCTAGTTCCGTTTCAACAGGATATCCTGTTTGATTAGACTTCCTGCGAAACAATATATGGTAGAATAGTTCTATGAATTATGAAGCAAGTAAACAACTAACTGATGCACAATTTAAGCGCCTTGTTGGTATTCAGCGTACCACTTTTGAAGAGATGTTAGCTGTATTAAAAAGAGCTTATCAACGTAAACACGCAAAAGGGGGACGAAAACCTAAATTAAGCCTAGAAGACCTTCTTATGGACACTCTTCAATATGTGCGAGAATACCGCACTTATGAACAAATTGCGGCTGATTTTGGTATTCACGAAAGCAACTTAATCCGTCGGAGCCAATGGGTTGAAGTAACTCTTGTTCAAAGTGGTTTTACGGTTTCAAGAACTCCTCTTAGTTCTGAGGACACGGTAATGATTGATGCGACGGAAGTAAAAATCAATCGCCCTAAAAAAACAATTAGCGAATTATTCTGGTAAAAAGAAATTTCACGCTATGAAGGCTCAAGCGATTGTCACAAGTCAAGGGAGAATTGTTTCTTTGGAGATCACTGTGAACTATTGTCATGATATGAAGTTGTTCAAAATGAGTCGCACGCAAACTCCACGTAAATCCAGCAAACTCAAGCTGCTAACAGCTGAAGATAAAGCCTGTAACCATGCGCTATCTAAGGAGAGAATCAAGGTTGAGAATATTTTTGACAGAGTATAGTAGATTGAAACTAGAATAGTACACCTATACTTCTAAAACATTGTTAGAAATCGATTTGACTGTCTTGATCGATTTGTCCTGTCCTTTTTCTTTCACTCATTGGGATTGTTGGCTTACTGTTTGGCATCCAAACCATTCAGCCTCTTCAAAAGATTGCACATCTGATTCCCTTTACTTACTTGCGTTCAGTGGAGATTTTATCTGGAAGATTACCTAAGCAAATTGATAATGTCAATCTAAATTGGGACATGGGGCTAGTTTTACTTCCTTGCCTGATTATCCTTTTGCTAGTGGGAATTCTATTTATCGAAAGATGGGGAAGTTCACAGAAAAAAGAAATTTTTAATAGATCCTAGCTTTCCTATAGGGAAAATAAGTAAAAACTAACATAGAGAGGGAATCAACTTGATTCTCTCTTTTTGATTCGAAAACCAAACCAAAATACAAACAGAAACTTTTCAAAAAAATAACTTTTTATCTTGACAAGATCTAGAAAACTTGGTATCATATAAAAGTTGAGAAAAGCAGAAGTGAGAGCTTCTCGCCTTGTGACATCAAGTTGCCTGGCCCTACGGATGAAAAGTTTCTAAGAAACGCTATCATAACGTGCGGGCTTGTATATTTACGAGTCCGCTATTGTTTTTCTCTAATAAAACAAAAGAGGTGAAAACCATAGCAAAGCAAGACTTATTCATCAATGATGAGATTCGTGTACGTGAAGTTCGCTTGATTGGTCTTGAAGGAGAACAGCTAGGTATCAAGCCACTCAGTGAAGCGCAAGCTTTGGCTGATAACGCTAATGTTGACCTAGTATTGATTCAACCCCAAGCCAAACCGCCTGTTGCAAAAATTATGGACTACGGTAAGTTCAAATTTGAGTACCAGAAGAAGCAAAAAGAACAACGTAAAAAACAAAGCGTTGTTACTGTGAAAGAAGTTCGTCTAAGTCCAACTATTGACAAGGGTGACTTTGAGACAAAACTTCGTAATGCACGTAAGTTCCTTGAAAAAGGAAATAAAGTTAAGGTATCTATTCGCTTTAAGGGTCGTATGATTACCCATAAAGAGATTGGTGCAAAAGTTTTAGCCGAGTTTGCTGAAGCAACTCAAGATATTGCCATCATCGAACAACGTGCTAAAATGGATGGACGTCAAATGTTCATGCAATTGGCGCCAGCGACTGACAAAAAATAATTGTCAGAAAGTTAAATAAAGGAGAAAAAATCATGCCAAAACAAAAAACACACCGCGCATCAGCTAAACGTTTCAAACGTACAGGTTCTGGTGGACTTAAACGTTTCCGTGCTTACACTTCTCACCGTTTCCACGGAAAAACTAAGAAACAACGTCGTCATCTTCGTAAAGCATCTATGGTGCATTCAGGAGATTACAAACGTATCAAAGCAATGCTTACTCGCTTGAAATAATAGCTTGACTGTAAGTAAATAATTCTAGGAAATATTTGGAGGAAATAAAACATGGCACGTGTTAAAGGTGGCGTTGTATCACGCAAACGTCGTAAACGTATTCTTAAATTAGCAAAAGGTTACTATGGAGCTAAACACATCTTGTTCCGTACTGCAAAAGAACAAGTAATGAACTCTTACTACTATGCATACCGTGATCGTCGTCAGAAAAAACGTGACTTCCGCAAATTGTGGATCACTCGTATCAACGCGGCAGCTCGTATGAACGGACTTTCATACTCACAATTGATGCATGGTTTGAAATTGGCTGAGATCGAAGTTAACCGTAAAATGCTTGCTGACTTGGCTGTTAACGATGCAGCAGCTTTCACAGCTCTTGCAGATGCAGCTAAAGCAAAACTTGGTAAATAACAACTGATGAGACTGGAAGAGGATTGTCCAGTCTTTTTAAAAATAAAGGAGAAAAATATGGCTTCAAAAATGCTACATACTTGCTTGCGAGTAGAAAATCTTGAAAAATCAATTGCATTCTATCAAGATGCTTTTGGTTTTAAAGAATTGCGTCGCAGAGATTTTCCAGATCATGCCTTCACGATTGTCTATCTAGGTCTTGAGGGTGATGACTATGAGTTGGAATTGACTTATAACTACGATCACGGCCCTTATGTGGTTGGAGATGGCTTTGCTCATATCGCCCTAAGTACACCTGATCTTGAGGTTCTTCATCAAGAGCACAGTGCAAAAGGCTATGAAGTGACTGAGCCAAATGGCCTACCAGGAACTACACCAAACTATTACTTTGTCAAAGACCCTGATGGCTACAAGGTCGAAGTCATTCGTGAAAAATAATCTCATGAGGTCAAGTAGAATGTTCCTTTTCTACTTGACTTTTTTTAGCTGAAAGAGTATACTAATAAAAATTTAACCTTTAAGGGGAGTCCAGAGAGACTCACAAGGTGTCAGATAAAAGAATAGTACAATTTTCTAGAGGAGACTTTTGAGTGTGCTCTCTTCTGTTGTACAATTTTAACTGAGGCCTTGCACTAGCAAGGTCTTTTCTTTGTCTGGTCCCCTTAAAATTTAAGGAGGAAAAGTCATGAATCCCACATGTAAGAAACGTTTGGGTGCCATTCGGTTGGAAACCATGAAGGTGGTTGCACAGGAGGAAATCGCGCCAGCAATCTTTGAACTAGTCTTAGAAGGAGAAATGGTTGAAGTCATGCGAGCAGGACAATTTCTACATCTGCGTGTGCCTGATGATGCCCATCTTTTGCGTCGTCCTATTTCAATTTCGTCTATCGATAAGGTTAAGAAGCAGTGTCATCTCATTTACCGAATTGAGGGAGCTGGGACAGCTATTTTCTCAACCCTAAGTCAGGGAGATACTCTTGATGTGATGGGGCCTCAGGGAAATGGTTTTGACTTGTCTGACCTTGATGAGCAGAGCCAGGTTCTCCTTGTTGGTGGGGGGATTGGTGTTCCGCCCTTGCTTGAGCTTGCTAAGGGATTGCATGCGCGTGGTGTGAAAGTAGTGACTGTCCTTGGCTTTGCTAATAAGGATGCTGTTATTTTGAAAACGGAATTGGCTCAGTATGGTCAGGTCTTTGTAACGACAGATGATGGTTCTTATGGCATCAAGGGAAATGTTTCCGTTGTTATCAATGATTTAGATAGTCAGTTTGATGCTGTTTACTCGTGTGGGGCTCCAGGAATGATGAAGTATATCAATCAAACCTTTGATGATCACCCAAGAGCCTATTTATCTCTGGAATCTCGTATGGCTTGTGGGATGGGAGCTTGCTATGCCTGTGTTCTAAAAGTACCAGAAAGCGAGACGGTCAGCCAACGCGTCTGTGAAGATGGTCCTGTTTTCCGCACAGGAACAGTTGTATTATAAGGAGAAAATTATGACTACAAATCGATTACAAGTGTCTCTACCTGGTTTGGATTTGAAAAATCCGATTATTCCAGCATCAGGCTGTTTTGGTTTTGGACAAGAGTATGCCAAGTACTATGATTTAGACCTTTTAGGTTCTATTATGATCAAGGCGACAACCCTTGAATCCCGTTTTGGCAATCCAACTCCAAGAGTGGCAGAGACGCCTGCTGGTATGCTCAATGCAATTGGCTTGCAAAATCCGGGTTTGGAAGTTGTTTTGGCTGAAAAGTTACCTTGGCTGGAAAGAGAATATCCAAATCTTCCTATTATTGCCAATGTGGCTGGTTTTTCAAAACAAGAATATGCAGCTGTTTCTCATGGGATTTCCAAGGCAGCTAATATAAAGGCTATTGAGCTCAATATTTCTTGCCCCAACGTAGATCACTGTAATCACGGGCTTTTGATTGGTCAAGACCCAGATTTGGCTTATGATGTGGTGAAAGCAGCTGTAGAGGCTTCTGATGTACCGGTTTATGTCAAACTAACTCCTAGTGTGACGGATATTGTCACAGTCGCAAAAGCTGCAGAAGATGCGGGAGCAAGTGGCTTGACCATGATCAATACTCTGGTTGGAATGCGCTTTGACCTCAAAACCAGAAAACCAATCTTGGCTAATGGAACAGGTGGAATGTCAGGTCCAGCAGTCTTTCCAGTAGCGCTCAAACTCATCCGTCAAGTCGCCCAAACCACAGACCTGCCAATCATTGGAATGGGGGGAGTGGATTCGGCTGAAGCTGCCCTAGAAATGTATATGGCTGGAGCCTCGGCCATCGGAGTTGGAACAGCCAACTTTACCAATCCATATGCCTGTCCTGATATCATCGAAAATTTACCAAAAGTCATGGACAAATACGGCATTAGCAGTCTGGAAGATTTACGCAAGGAAGTAAAAGAGTCTCTGAAGTAAGCTACAATCAATCTGTTCTTGATTTTTTATTAGTTTGTAATATAAATTTAAGAGAATTTTGGTACAATAAAATAAATAAGAACAGAGGAAGAAGGTTAATGAAGAAAGTAAGATTTATTTTTTTAGCTCTGCTATTTTTCTTAGCTAGTCCAGAGGGTGCAATGGCTAGTGATGGTACTTGGCAAGGAAAACAGTATCTGAAAGAAGATGGCAGTCAAGCAGCAAATGAGTGGGTTTTTGATACTCATTATCAATCTTGGTTCTATATAAAAGCAGATGCTAACTATGCTGAAAATGAATGGCTAAAGCAAGGTGACGACTATTTTTACCTCAAATCTGGTGGCTATATGGCCAAATCAGAATGGGTAGAAGACAAGGGAACCTTTTATTATCTTGACCAAGCTGGAAAGATGAAAAGAAATGCTTGGGTAGGAACTTCCTATGTTGGTGCAACAGGTGCCAAAGTAATAGAAGACTGGGTCTATGATTCTCAATACGATGCTTGGTTTTATATCAAAGCAGATGGACAGCACGCAGAGAAAGAATGGCTCCAAATTAAAGGGAAGGACTATTATTTCAAATCCGGTGGTTATCTACTGACAAGTCAGTGGATTAATCAAGCTTATGTGAATGCTAGTGGTGCCAAAGTACAGCAAGGTTGGCTTTTTGACAAACAATACCAATCTTGGTTTTACATCAAAGAAAATGGAAACTATGCTGATAAAGAATGGATTTTCGAGAATGGTCACTATTATTATCTCAAATCTGGTGGCTATATGGCAGCCAATGAATGGATTTGGGATAAGAAGTCATGGTTTTATCTCAAATCTGATGGCAAAATGGCAGATAAAGAATGGTTATACGATTCTAAAAGTCAAGCCTGGTACTACTTCAAATCTGGTGGCTACATGGCAGCCAATGAATGGATTTGGGATAAGGAGTCATGGTTTTACCTCAAGTCTGATGGCAAAATGGCTAAAAAAGAATGGGTCTACGATTCTAAAAGTCAAGCCTGGTACTACTTCAAATCCGGTGGCTACATGGCGAAAAATGAGACAGTAGATGGTTATCAGCTTGGAAGCGATGGTAAATGGCGTGGAGAAAAAGCTACAAATGAAAATGCTGCTTATTATCAAGTAGTACCAGTCACAGCAAATATCTATAATGCAGATGGTGAAAAGCTCTCCTATATATCGCAAGCTAGTGTTGTTTGGCTAGATAAGGATAGAAAAAGTGATGACAAGCGCCTGGCTATTACTATTTCTGGTTTGTCAGGCTATATGAAAACAGAAGATTTACAAGCGCTAGATGCCAGTAAGGACTTTATCCCTTATTATGAGAGTGATGGCCACCGTTTTTATCACTATGTGGCTCAGAATGCTAGTATCCCAGTAGCTTCTCATCTTTCTGATATGGAAGTAGGCAAGAAATATTATTCGGCAGATGGCCTGCATTTTGATGGTTTTAAGCTTGAGAATCCCTTCCTTTTCAAAGATTTAACAGAGGCTACCAACTACAGTGCTGAAGAATTGGATAAGGTATTTAGTTTGCTAAACATTAACAATAGCCTTTTGGAGAACAAGGGCGCTACTTTTAAGGAAGCCGAAGAACATTACCATATCAATGCCCTTTATCTCCTTGCCCATAGTGCCCTAGAAAGTGACTGGGGAAGAAGTAAAATTGCCAAAGATAAGAATAATTTCTTTGGCATTACAGCCTATGATACGACCCCTTACCTTTCTGCTAAGACATTTGATGATGTGGATAAGGGAATTTTAGGTGCAACCAAGTGGATTAAGGAAAATTATATCGATAGGGGAAGAACTTTCCTTGGAAACAAGGCGTCTGGTATGAATGTAGAATATGCCTCAGACCCTTATTGGGGTGAAAAAATTGCTAGTGTGATGATGAAAATCAATGAGAAACTAGGTGGCAAAGATTAGTCCTATAATTGGATATGATTTGAGTGAATAGTATGTTAAAAATCCTGATTTTAAGTAAAATCAGGATTTTTTCATGGATGCGATTTTTTCTGGGTCTGGTGTGACACGGAGGGTCTTTTGTCCTGTGTAGGTGACAAAGCCGGGTTTTCCACCAGTTGGTTTGTTGAGTTTCTTGATTTCAATCATATCTACCTGCACCAGATTTGACAGGCGACCTTGAGAGAAGTAGGCAGCTAGTTCTGCTGCTTCTGTCTTGACTTCATCAGATGGGTCAAGATTGCCTGAGATGACAACGTGGCTTCCAGGAATGTCCTTGGCATGGAACCAAAGTTCCTCTTTGCGGGCCATTTTAAAGGTTAGCTCCTCGTTTTGTAGGTTGTTTCGGCCGACATAGATGATGGTTTTGCCATCGCTTGCTAGATATTGTTCTGGTTTTTTGCGTTTCTGGATTTTCTCCCGCTGTCTTCTGCGGATAAAGCCAGTTTGAATCAATTCTTCACGGATTTCAGCGATTTCTTCCAGCCCAGCTTGGTTGAGGACGGTTTCTACACTTTCCAGATAGAGAATAGTGGCCTTGGTTTCCTCAATCAGATCAGTCAAGTATTTGACAGCTTCTTTGAGTTTCTGATACCGTTTAAAATAGCGTTGGGCATTTTGGTTGGGAGTCAAGGCCTTATCAAGCGCAATCGTGATAGGTTGGTTGGTGTAGTAGTTGTCTAGGATAACCTGGTCTTGGTCGTTAGGCACTTGGTGGAGGAAGGTTGTCAGCAATTCTCCTTTTTGACGAAATTCTTCAGCGTTGTCTGTCGCCAGTAACTCTTTTTCCTGCTTTTTCAGCTTATGTCGGTTTTTCTGAAGTTCATTTTCAACACGACGAATGAGTTCACTGGCTTGCTGTTTGACGCGGTCGCGTTCTGCCTTGTCCTTATAGTAGGTGTCCAGCAAATCAGAAAGACTGGTAAAAGGCTCTCCTACTTGATTTTTAAAAGGAACTGGACTGAAGGATGTCTCAGTCAAGCATGGCTGGGTTTCTTGATGGAAAAAGGTACGGAAAGTAGACAGTTTATCACTAACCAGAATCCTTTCCAATTCATTTGCCGTATCGCGTCCCAGACCTTGAAAGAGGCTTTGAAGATTTTTAGCTGTCGTTTCCTGTGTTTGCAGGATTTCAAAGAGTTTCTCGTCCTTGATAGTAAAAGGATTGAGAGATTCCGTACTTGGCGGAGCGATATAGGTCGATCCAGGAAGCAAGGTGCGGTAGCTATTTTGTGAAAAACCAACGTGTTTAATGACTTCGAGAATTTTGTGGCTACTTTTATCAACCAGTAGAATATTACTGTGTTTCCCCATAATCTCGATAATCAGGGTAGCCTGGATATGGTCTCCAATCTCGTTTTTATTGGAAACTGTCATTTCCACAATACGGTCATTTTCCACCTGCTCAATCGACTCAATCAGGGCCCCCTGTAAATACTTTCTCAAAACCATGATAAAGGTAGAAGGTTGGGCTGGATTTTCAAAAGTCGTTTGGGTCAGCTGAATGCGTCCAAAAACGGGATGGGCAGAAAGGAGCAGGCGGTGACTTTGGCGATTGCTGCGGATTTGCAAGACCAACTCTTGTTCAAAAGGCTGATTGATTTTCTGGATGCGACCATTCACTAATTCGCTTCGCAATTCCTCAACTATGTGGTGTAAAAAAAATCCATCAAATGACATCGTTCTCTCCTTGTGATTGTATTCCATAGTATTATATCAAAAAGGTAGAATAAAATCATGGAAATGTGGTATAATAAAGCCAAGTAAAGAGAAACGAGAAGCACATGTATATTGAAATGGTAGATGAAACTGGTCAAGTTTCAAAAGAAATGTTGCAACAAACCCAAGAAATTTTGGAATTTGCAGCCCAAAAATTAGGAAAAGAAGACAAGGAGATGGCAGTCACTTTTGTGACCAATGAGCGTAGTCATGAACTTAATCTGGAGTACCGTGACACCGACCGTCCGACAGATGTCATTAGCCTTGAGTATAAACCAGAATTGGAAATTGCCTTTGACGAAGAGGATTTGCTTGAAAATCCAGAATTGACAGAGATGATGTCTGAGTTTGATGCCTATATTGGGGAATTGTTCATCTCTATCGATAAGGCTCATGAGCAGGCCGAAGAATATGGTCACAGCTTTGAGCGTGAGATGGGCTTCTTGGCAGTACACGGCTTTTTACATATTAACGGCTATGATCACTACACTCCGAAAGAAGAAGCGGAGATGTTCGGTTTACAAGAAGAAATTTTGACAGCCTATGGACTCACAAGACAATAAACGAAAATGGAAAAATCGTGACCTGATATCCAGTTTAGAATTTGCTTTGACAGGTATTTTTACTGCTATCAAGGAAGAACGCAATATGCGAAAACACGCAGTGACGGCTCTAGTGGTCATCCTTGCAGGTTTTGTTTTTCAGGTGTCACGAATCGAATGGCTCTTTCTCCTATTGAGCATTTTCTTGGTAGTAGCCTTTGAGATTATCAACTCTGCTATTGAAAATGTGGTGGATTTAGCCAGTCACTATCACTTTTCCATGCTGGCTAAAAATGCCAAGGATATGGCGGCTGGCGCGGTATTAGTGGTTTCTCTTTTCGCAGCCTTAACAGGCGCATTAATTTTTCTCCCACGAATCTGGGATTTATTATTTTAAACAGTAAGAGGAAATTATGACTTTTAAATCAGGTTTTGTAGCCATTTTAGGACGTCCCAATGTTGGGAAGTCAACTTTTTTAAATCATGTCATGGGGCAAAAGATTGCCATCATGAGTGACAAGGCGCAGACAACGCGCAACAAAATTATGGGAATTTACACGACTGATAAAGAGCAAATCGTCTTTATCGATACGCCAGGGATTCACAAGCCTAAGACGGCTCTTGGAGATTTCATGGTTGAGTCTGCCTACAGTACCCTTCGTGAAGTGGATACCGTGCTTTTCATGGTGCCTGCTGATGAAGCGCGTGGTAAGGGGGACGACATGATTATTGAGCGTCTCAAGGCTGCCAAGGTTCCTGTGATTTTGGTTGTGAACAAGATTGATAAGGTTCATCCAGACCAGCTCTTGTCTCAGATTGATGACTTCCGTAATCAAATGGACTTTAAGGAAATTGTTCCAATCTCAGCCCTTCAGGGAAATAATGTGTCTCGTCTAGTGGATATTTTGAGTGAAAATCTGGACGAAGGTTTCCAATATTTCCCGTCTGATCAAATCACAGACCATCCAGAACGTTTCTTGGTTTCAGAAATGGTTCGCGAGAAAGTCTTGCACCTAACTCGTGAAGAGATTCCGCATTCTGTTGCAGTAGTTGTGGATTCTATGAAACGAGACGAAGAGACAGACAAGGTTCATATCCGTGCAACCATCATGGTCGAGCGTGATAGCCAAAAAGGGATTATCATCGGTAAAGGTGGCGCTATGCTTAAGAAAATCGGTAGCATGGCCCGTCGTGATATCGAACTCATGCTAGGAGACAAGGTCTTCCTAGAAACCTGGGTCAAGGTCAAGAAAAACTGGCGCGATAAAAAGCTGGATTTAGCTGACTTTGGCTATAATGAAAAAGAATACTAAGTAGAGGTGGGCTCATGCCTGCTTCTTGTTTTTACAGAAGGAGAACTTATGCCTGAATTACCTGAGGTTGAAACCGTTCGTCGTGGCTTGGAAAAATTGATTTTGGGTAAGAAGATTTCGAGTATAGAAATTCGTTATCCCAAGATGATTAAGACGGATTTGGACGAGTTTCAAAAGGAAGTGCCTGGTCAGATTGTTGAGTCAATGGGACGTCGTGGTAAATATTTACTTTTCTGCCTGACAGAAAAGGTTTTGATTTCCCATCTGCGGATGGAGGGCAAGTATTTTTACTATCCAGACCAAGTACCTGAACGCAAACATGCCCATGTTTTCTTTCAGTTTGAAGATGGTGGCACGCTTGTTTATGAGGATGTTCGCAAGTTTGGTACTATGGAATTGCTGGTGCCAGACCTTTTAGACGCCTACTTTATTTCTAAAAAATTAGGTCCTGAACCAAGCGAACAAGACTTTGATTTACAGGTTTTTCAAGATGCCCTAGCCAAGTCCAAAAAGCCTATCAAATCCCATCTCCTAGACCAGACTTTGGTAGCTGGACTTGGCAATATCTATGTGGATGAGGTTCTCTGGCGAGCTCAGGTTCATCCGGCTAGACCTTCCCAGACTTTGACAGCAGCAGAAGCGACAGCTATTCATGACCAGACCATTGCTGTATTGGGACAGGCTGTTGAAAAAGGTGGATCCACCATTCGGACCTATACCAATGCCTTTGGAGAAGATGGAACCATGCAGGATTTTCATCAGGTATATGATAAGACTGGTCAAGAATGTGTACGCTGTGGTACCATCATTGAGAAAATTCAACTAGGCGGACGAGGCACCCACTTTTGTCCAAACTGTCAAAGGAGGGACTGATGAGAAAAATCATCGGAATCACTGGGGGAATTGCCTCTGGTAAGTCAACTGTGACAAATTTTCTAAGAAAGCAAGGTTTTCAAGTAGTGGATGCCGACGCAGTCGTCCACCAACTACAGAAACCTGGTGGTCGTCTGTTTGAAGCTCTAGTCCAGCACTTTGGGCAAGAAATCATCCTTGAAAACGGAGAACTTAAACGCCTTCTCCTAGCTAGTCTTATCTTTTCAAATCCTGAAGAACGAGAATGGTCTAAGCAAATCCAAGGAGAGATTATCCGTGAAGAGTTGGCTACTTTGAGAGACCAATTGGTTCAGACAGAAGAGATTTTCTTCATGGATATTCCCCTACTTTTTGAGCAGGACTACAGCGCTTGGTTTGATGAGATATGGTTGGTCTATGTGGACCGAGATGCTCAAGTAGAACGCTTAATGAAAAGGGACCAGTTGTCCAAAGATGAAGCTGAATCTCGTCTGGCAGCCCAGTGGCCTTTAGAGAAAAAGAAAGATTTGGCCAGCCATGTTTTAAACAACAATGGAAATCAAGACCAGCTTCTCACTCAGGTACGTATCCTGCTTGAGGGAGGTAAGCAAGATGACAGAGATTAACTGAAAAGATAATCTGCGCATTGCCTGGTTTGGTAATTTTCTGACAGGAGCCAGTATTTCTTTGGTTGTGCCTTTTATGCCCATCTTTGTGGAAAGTCTGGGTGTAGGGGGAGAGCAAGTTGCTTTTTTTGCAGGCTTAGCTATTTCTGTCTCTGCTATTTCTGCGGCGCTCTTTTCTCCTATTTGGGGTATTCTTGCTGACAAATACGGTCGAAAACCCATGATGATTCGAGCTGGGCTTGCCATGACCATTACTATGGGAGGCTTAGCCTTTGTCCCAAATATCTATTGGCTAATCTTTCTTCGTTTATTAAACGGTGTATTTGCAGGATTTGTTCCTAATGCAACTGCCTTGATAGCCAGTCAGGTTCCCAAGGAGAAATCAGGCTCTGCCTTAGGTACTTTGTCTACAGGCGTAGTTGCATGCACTCTAACTGGTCCCTTTATTGGTGGCTTTATCGCAGAATTATTTGGCATTCGTACAGTTTTCTTACTGGTTGGTAGTTTTCTATTTTTAGCTGCTCTTTTGACTATTTGCTTTATCAAGGAAGATTTTCAACCAGTAGCCAAGGAAAAGGCCATTCCAACAAAGGAATTATTTACCTCTGTTAAATATCCCTATCTTTTGCTCAATCTCTTTTTAACCAGTTTTGTCATCCAATTTTCAGCTCAATCGATCGGCCCTATTTTGGCTCTTTATGTACGCGACTTAGGGCAGACAGAGAATCTTCTTTTTGTCTCTGGTTTGATTGTGTCCAGTATGGGCTTTTCCAGTATGATGAGTGCAGGAGTTATGGGAAAGCTAGGTGACAAGGTGGGCAATCATCGTCTCTTGGTTGTCGCCCAGTTTTATTCAGTCATCATCTATCTCCTCTGTGCCAATGCCTCTAGCCCCCTTCAACTAGGACTCTATCGATTTCTCTTTGGATTGGGAACTGGTGCCTTGATTCCCGGGGTTAATGCCCTACTCAGCAAAATGACTCCCAAAGCCGGCATTTCGAGGGTCTTTGCCTTCAATCAGGTATTCTTTTATCTGGGAGGTGTTGTTGGGCCTATGGCAGGTTCTGCAGTAGCAGGTCAATTTGGCTATCATGCAGTCTTTTATGCGACAAGCCTTTAGTTGTCTCTTTAACCTGCTTCAATTTCGAACATTATTAGACTTCCTGCGAAACAATATATGGTATAATAGTTCTATGGATTATGAAGCAAGTGAACAACTAACTGATGCACGATTTAAGCTCCTGGTTGGTGTTCAGTGCACGACTTTTGAAGAGATGTTAGCTGTATTAAAAAGAGATTATCAAGGTAAACACGCAAAAGGGGGACGAAAACCTAAACTAAGCCTAGAATACCTTCTTATGGCGACTTCAATATGTGCGAGAATATCGAACTTATGAAGAAATTGCGGCTGATCTTGGTATCCACGAAAGCAACTTAATCCGTCGGAGCCAATGGGTTGAAGTAACTCTTGTTCAAAGGTGGTGTTGCGATTTCAAGAACTCCTCTCAGTTCTGAGGACACGGTAATGATTGATGCGACGGAAGTAAAAATCAATCGTCCTAAAAAAACAATTAGCGAATGATTCTGGTAAAAAGAAATGCCACGCTATGAAGGCTCAGGCGATTGTCACAAGCCAAGGGAGAATTGTTTCTTTGGAGATCACTGTGAACTATTGTCATGATATGAAGTTGTTCAAAATGAGTCGCAGAAATATCGGACAAGCTGGTAAAATCTTGTCTGACAGTGGTTATCAAGGACTCATGAAGATATATCCTCAAGCACAAACTCCACGTAAATCCAGCAAACTCAAGCCGCTAACAGCTGAAGATAAAGCCTGTAACCATGCGCTATCTAAGGAGAGAATCAAGGTTGAGAGTATTTTTGACAAAGTATAGTAGATTGAAACTAGAATAGTACACCTCTACTTCTAAAACATTGTTAGAAATCGATTTGACTGTCTTGATTGATTTGTCCTGTTCTTATTTCATTTCACTATGAAAACGTTTAAAATATTTTCAACAACCTATCGAAATCATCGTAAACACTTCGGATTACGAATGAATTTGATTGCTGGTATTATCAATCATGAACTAGGATTCTAGTTTTGCAGGAAGTCTAATCAAGAGGAAAGTAAATGACGATTAAGGTAATTGCGACAGATATGGATGGGACCTTGCTGGATGCTAGAGGCCAGCTTGATCTCCCACGCTTGGAAAAGATTGTGGATCAGTTGGATCAAAGGGGGATTCGTTTTGTTATCGCGACGGGGAATGAAATTCACCGCATGAGGCAACTCCTGGAGCACTTGGTGGATCGAGTGGTTCTGGTGGTTGCTAATGGTGCTCATATTTTTGAAAACAATGAATTGATTCAGGCTCAGACTTGGGATGATGCCATTGTCGATAAGGCTTTGGCTCATTTCGAGGGTCGAGCGTGTCAGGATCAATTTGTTGTAACAGGGATGAAGGGTGGTTTCGTCAAGGAAGGTACCATTTTTACAGACCTTGAAAGTTTTATGACTCCAGAAATGATTGAAGAATTCTACCAACGAATGAATTTTGTGGATGAATTAACCTCTGACCTCTTTGGTGGTGTGCTCAAGATGAGTATGGTTGTTGGTGAGGAACGTTTGAATTCGGTATTGGAAGAAATCAATGACCTCTTTGATGGCCGTGTTCGGGCTGTATCGAGTGGCTATGGTTGCATTGATATCCTCCAAGTTGGAATTCATAAAGCATGGGGCTTGGAAGAATTACTCAAGCGTTGGGACTTGAACCCCCAACAAATCATGGCTTTTGGCGATAGTGAAAATGATGTTGAAATGCTTGAAATGGCTGGAATTGCCTATGCGATGGAAAATGCTGATGACAAAGCCAAAGCTGTGGCGACGGCTCTAGCGCCAGCCAATAGCCAAGGAGGAGTTTACCAAGTATTGGAAAACTGGTTAGAAAAAGGAGAATGAAGTAGCAGTACAGTTATTAGAAAATTGGTTACTAAAGGAACAAGAAAAAATCCAAACCAAGTATCGTCACCTAAATCAGGTTTCAGTTGTAGAGCCAGATATTCTTTTTATTGGGGATTCCATTGTCGAATATTATCCTCTGCAGGAGTTGTTTGGGACTTCAAAGACAATTGTCAATCGAGGAATTTGTGGCTATCAGACAGGACTGTTATTAGAGAATCTGGATGCGCATCTGTACGGTGGGGAGGTAGATAAAATTGTCCTTTTAATTGGGACGAACGATATTGGAAAAGATGTGCCTGTGAATGAGGCTCTCAATAATCTCGAAGCTATCATCAATCCATTGCTCGCGATTATCCACTGACTGAGATAAAATTACTTTCCATTTTGCCAGTTAATGAAGGCGAGGAGTATAAGCAGACAGTCTATATCCGCACGAATGAAAAAATTCAGAACAGGAATCACGCCTATCAAGAGCTTGCTTCTGCCTATATGCAGGTGGAATTTTTGTCAGTTTTTGACAGTTTGACAGACCAGGCGGGCCAACTAAAAAAAGAATATACAACTGATGGACTGCACCTCAGTGTTGCTGGTTATCAGGTTTTGACAAAAGCCTTGAAAGGCTATCTTTACTAAATAGCTAAATAAAGTTAAATTTGAGCATAATATCTTGTAAAAAATTCTAAAATCCTTTAAAATAAAAAGTGATGGAGGAATTTATGAATGTAAATCAGATTGTACGGATTATTCCTACTTTAAAAGTTAATAATAGAAAATTAAATGAAACATTTTATATTGAAACCCTTGGCATGAAGGCCTTGTTAGAGGAATCAGCCTTCCTATCACTAGGGGACCAAACAGGTCTTGAAAAGCTGGTTTTAGAAGAAGCACCAAGCATGCGTACTCGTAAGGTAGAGGGACGAAAAAAACTGGCTAGATTGATTATCAAGGTGGAAAATCCCTTAGAAATCGAGGGACTCTTATCTAAAACAGATTCGATTCATCGATTATATAAAGGTCAAAATGGCTACGCTTTTGAAATTTTTTCACCAGAAGATGATTTGATTTTGATTCATGCAGAAGATGACAGAGCAAGTCTAGTAGAAGTAGGAGAAAAGCCTGAATTTCAAACAGATTTGGCATCAATCTCTTTAAGTAAATTTGAGATTTCTATGGAATTACATCTCCAAACTGATATCGAAAGTTTCTTGGAATCATCTGAAATTGGGGCATCCCTTGATTTTATTCCAGCTCAGGGGAAGGATTTGACTGTGGACAATACGGTTACCTGGGACTTATCTATGCTCAAGTTCTTGGTCAATGAACTAGATATATCAAGTCTTCGCCAGAAGTTTGAGTCTACAGAATATTTTATTCCTAAGTCTGAAAAATTCTTCCTTGGAAAAGATAGAAATAATGTTGAATTGTGGTTTGAAGAAGTATGAAGTGGACCCAGATTATTAAAAAAATAGAAGAACAAATCGAGGCAGGGATTTATCCCGGAGCCTCTTTTGCGTATTTTAAGGACAATCAATGGACGGAGTTCTATATTGGCCAGAGTCACCCAGAGCATGGTTTGCAGACTGAGGCAGGACTAGTTTATGACCTAGCTAGTGTCAGCAAGGTTGTTGGGGTTGGCACAGTTTGTACCTTCTTGTGGGAAATAGGTCAATTAGATATTGATAGACTGGTAATAGATTTTTTACCTGAGAGTGATTATCCAGACATCACTATTCGCCAGCTCTTGACTCATGCAACAGACCTTGATCCTTTTATTCCTAATCGTGATCTTTTAACAGCCCCTGAATTAAAGGAAGCGATGTTTCATCTCAACAGACGAAGTCAGCCAGCCTTTCTTTATTCGGATGTCCATTTTTTGCTGTTGGGCTTTATTTTGGAAAGAATTTTTAATCAAGATTTGGATGTGATTTTAAAGGATCAAGTCTGGAAACCTTGGGGAATGACGGAAACTAAGTTTGGGCCAGTTGAGCTTGCTGTTCCAACAGTTAGAGGTGTAGAGGCAGGCATAGTGCATGATCCCAAGGCTCGTCTCCTGGGTAGACATGCTGGGAGTGCTGGTTTATTTTCGACTATAAAGGATTTACAAATCTTTTTAGAACACTATTTAGCAGATGATTTTGCAAGAGACTTAAATCAAAATTTTTCTCCTTTGGATGACAAGGAACGTTCTTTAGCATGGAATTTGGAAGGAGATTGGCTAGACCATACGGGCTATACAGGTACCTTTATCATGTGGAATCGTCAGAAGCAAGAAGCCACTATTTTCCTATCGAATCGTACCTATGAAAAGGACGAGAGAGCTCAATGGATATTAGACCGCAATCAAGTGATGAACTTGATTCGCAAAGAAGAGTAAGGAGAGACATGTCAAATAGTTTAAAAGGGACTTTACTAACAGTTGTGGCTGGTATTGCTTGGGGGTTGTCAGGAACGAGTGGCCAATACCTAATGGCACACGGAATTTCGGCTCTGGTCTTGACCAACTTGCGTCTTTTAATCGTTGGTGGAATTCTCATGCTCTTGGCTTATGCTACTGCAAAGAATAAAATACTGGTCTTTTTAAAGGATAGAAAGAGTTTGCTGTCTCTTCTTATTTTTGCTCTGATTGGTCTTTTTCTCAACCAATTCGCCTATCTAACTGCTATTCAGGAGACCAATGCAGGTACCGCGACAGTACTTCAGTATGTTTGTCCTGTCGGAATTTTGATTTATAGCTGTATCAAGGATAAGGTGGTACCGACACTGGGAGAGATAGGTTCTATCATATTAGCCATCGGAGGGACCTTCCTGATTGCCACTCATGGGCAGTTGGACCAGTTATCTATGACACCTTCGGGACTGTTCTGGGGGCTCTTTTCTGCTCTGACTTACGCCCTGTATATCATTTTGCCCATAACCTTGATTAAGAAGTGGGGGAGCAGTTTGGTCATTGGTGTGGGAAGGGTCATAGCAGGTTTGGTTGCCCTTCCTTTTACAGGAGTTCTACAGACTGCTATCCCAACTAGTCTTGATTTTCTCCTCGCTTTTGCGGGCATTATCCTTATCGGGACTGTCTTTGCCTATACAGCCTTTCTAAAAGGAGCCAGTCTGATTGGGCCGGTCAAGTCAAGTTTGTTGGCTTCAATTGAGCCAATTTCGGCTGTTTTCTTTGCTTTCCTAATCATGAATGAACAATTTTACCCTATTGATTTTCTTGGCATGGCAATGATTTTAATTGCAGTAACACTGATTTCTTTGAAAGATTTACTCTTAGAAAAATAAAAAAGACTCTTTGTCCGTGAACAGAGAGTTTTTGCGTAGTATTTTATACTCAATGAAAATCAAAGAGCAAACTAGGAAACTAGCCGCAGGCTGTACTTGAGTACGGCAAGGCGACGTTGACGCGGTTTGAAGAGATTTTCGAAGAGTATTAATTGTTTTCAAGATAAAATTCAAAGCGTTCGCCTACATACTGACTTTTTACGTATTCAAATGCAGTACCATCTTCTAGGTAGGAAACCTGAGTCAAACCAAGAATAGCATGTCCTTTTTCAACTTCCAAATAGTGGGCGATTTTTTCCTTAGCGAGACGAGCATAAATGGTCTGATGTGATTTACCAATACGGTAGCCATGTTTTTGCAGTGTTTGGAAGAAATGACTAGTGATTTCTTCTTTTTTAAAGTCCTTAATGAATTTTTCAGGAATAGAAGCAACTTCATAAACCAGAGGAACTTTGTCGGCATAGCGGACCCGCTCCATTCGGATAATATTCTCAGTTGGAGAAATACCTAGCTTGGCAACCTCCTGCTCATTGGGAATGGTTTTTCTGTAGGAAATGAGCTGGCTAGAGGGTACTTTACCTTGGGACTTAACAATTTCAGTAAAACTGGTTGTCCCTCGCATCTTTTCTTGTACCCGAGTACTGGACACAAAGGTGCCACTTCCAACTCTGCGCTCTAAGACACCTTCTTCAACCAATAGAGATACGGCTTGGCGGAGGGTCATGCGGCTGACCGAAAACTGCTCTGCTAAATATCTTTCACTGGGAAGCCTCTCACCAATAGCCCAACGGTGCTCGTCAATATCCTTTTTAATCTGATCGTGGATTTTCATATAAGCAGGTAGCATATTTTTCACTTCATTTCTATCTTTTCTCTATTGTACCCCAATAAACTAGAAAAAGTCAAACTTCGCCTTGTTTAGTTGGTAATTCGCCCTTATTTGTGATAGAATATTGAGAAAAGATATTTCTTTTGAGAAAGGAAAAAGATGAGCAACATTTCAACTGATTTGCAAGATGTAGAAAAAATCATCGTATTGGACTATGGTAGCCAATACAACCAGCTGATTTCACGCCGTATCCGTGAGATTGGTGTTTTTTCAGAACTAAAGAGCCATAAAATTTCAGCTGCTGAAGTTCGTGAAGTCAATCCTGTAGGAATTATTCTATCAGGTGGTCCAAACTCTGTATACGAAGATGGTTCATTCGATATTGACCCAGAAATCTTCGAACTCGGAATTCCAATTTTGGGAATCTGTTATGGTATGCAGTTATTGACCCATAAACTTGGAGGAAAAGTTGTTCCTGCAGGTGATGCTGGAAATCGTGAATACGGTCAATCAACCCTAACACACACACCATCATCTCTTTTTGAATCAACACCTGATGAACAAACTGTATTGATGAGCCATGGTGATGCGGTTACTGAGATTCCTGCTGACTTTGTTCGTACTGGAACATCAGCTGACTGCCCTTACGCAGCCATCGAAAATCCAGATAAACACATTTACGGTATCCAATTCCACCCAGAAGTTCGTCATTCTGTATACGGAAATGATATCCTTCGTAACTTTGCCCTTAACATCTGTAAGGCTAAAGGCGATTGGACAATGGATAACTTCATCGACATGCAGATCCAAAAAATCCGTGAGACTGTTGGTGATAAACGTGTCCTTCTTGGCCTTTCAGGTGGGGTTGACTCTTCAGTTGTTGGAGTTCTTCTCCAAAAAGCGATTGGCGATCAATTGATCTGTATCTTCGTGGATCACGGTCTTCTTCGTAAAGGAGAAGCGGACCAAGTTATGGACATGCTTGGTGGTAAGTTTGGTTTGAATATCGTCAAAGCAGACGCAGCTAAACGTTTCCTTGATAAACTTGCAGGAGTTTCTGACCCTGAACAAAAGCGTAAAATCATCGGTAACGAGTTTGTCTATGTCTTTGATGACGAAGCAAGCAAGCTCAAAGATGTGAAATTCCTTGCTCAAGGAACTCTTTATACAGACGTTATCGAGTCTGGTACGGATACAGCTCAAACTATCAAGTCACACCACAACGTGGGTGGTCTTCCAGAAGACATGCAGTTTGAATTGATCGAACCATTGAATACTCTTTACAAGGACGAAGTTCGTGCCCTTGGTACAGAGCTTGGTATGCCAGACCATATCGTATGGCGCCAACCATTCCCAGGACCAGGACTTGCTATCCGTGTCATGGGTGAAATCACTGAAGAGAAACTTGAAACTGTTCGTGAGTCGGACGCTATTCTTCGTGAAGAAATTGCTAAAGCTGGTCTTGACCGCGATATTTGGCAATACTTCACGGTCAATACAGGCGTTCGTTCAGTTGGGGTTATGGGTGACGGTCGTACGTACGACTACACAATTGCAATCCGTGCTATCACCTCTATTGATGGTATGACTGCTGACTTTGCCAAAATTCCTTGGGATGTCCTTCAAAAAATCTCAGTACGTATCGTAAATGAAGTTGATCATGTTAACCGTATCGTCTACGATATTACAAGTAAACCACCTGCAACCGTTGAGTGGGAATAAAATATAAGAGTAACTTAGGCTAAGAATCCTTGATTTAACATCATTTTAACAACTGTATGAAGTATTAAAATGAGATAAATATATTTGGATTGTCTCCAAAGCGTTTCCAAAGAAGCTCTAAAATGAGCTTCTTTTTTCTAATATGGAGTAAAAATATTATGAGTTTTAACGTTGATAATCAGCAAAAATCTTTATCTGGTTCTGCTTCAAATTTAACTTTGTCTGAATTGCTTCAAAAAATCCAAAAGATTCCCAAATTGAATGTATCTGTAAAAAAAGGTTATTCAGTTGGATATGAAAATTGTGAAAAACAATTTAAAATGGATTATGCAATTACTTTCAATGACTTTGATAATGAAACTTGGTTAGTTAAACCGACTAGCTCGATTCGAACTGATAGAATCTATGGGAATGAATTTTTTGCTCAAAACATCAAGTTAGTTGATAAGAATGTCACAAGAATCTTTGTTGTTGTACCAGATTCTATTACCGAAAAAGAAATAAAAAATAAAAACGACTATTCAAATAAGATACATAGCGAAACTTATGTATCTTTCTTAGATGATGTACTAACTTTTTCTGAATTAAAAGACTTTGTACTAAATCATGCTTCCGAAAATCTATCTCAAGGGATTAGTGCTAATATTTTGGGAAACAATGCTGAGGATAGTATAGTTGACTTACTGACTGACAAAAACAATATCCTTCTATGGAATAATCACGCAAAACATAGCCAAACAATTAAATCTTCCACTTATAATTGGTTTAGTCAAATCTTAAAAGTTTCTGGTGTTAGTGAACAAGATACTGTTTTAGATATTGTGGCAACTAATTCAATACCTAAATTAAGTAATCGTGGTTATCCAAAAACAGATGTATCTTTTACGATTACTACTGAACAAAAAGAAATAACTAAAAATATTAGTGTAAAAAATACTTCTGCGGATACCGTAACAGTCCATGAGGGAGCTGTAGATGATATTATTCTTGCCCTTAATCTCGATTCTTCTTCGTCATTGGCTAATTCACTCAAAGAATTTCAAGCATATGGTAGTGCTAAAGGTTTGAAAGAAAATAATGAAGTTGCCTATAACACATTAGTTGATGAAATTCATAAATACAATAAAGAATTAGTTAACTTCTTTATGTTTGGGGTCAATAGTCCATTAGTTAACAATTCTATTCAAGTTGCTGATATAATGCTGTATACTAAAAAATTTGAGGTTATTTTAAGGGATTTGTATGTTGATGAATATATTAAGAAATATTCATCTAAAGGACAGTTTGGAACTCCGTTTAAATGGACATACCCTAGTAAAAAACGAGGTCAAAAAGTACAAATCAAAGGTTTTACGAATAATAAAAAGTAGCAGTTCAAATATGATATGCTATTTTTTGATTAAAGGTATACTTTCATTTTATCAGCGACAGCTTTAATTACTGGTACAGCTACTGAGTTACCAAATTGTCTATACATTTGAGTTCTTGAAACTGGTACTTTGAAATCATCTGGAAATCCCATTAGTCGCTTACATTCTAGTTCACTATAAAGTCTCAACCCAGTTTCTCCACCTTTTACAAACGTTCCTGTCAAACGCTGAATTTTGTGATAGCTTGCAACAAGTGTATTTACCTGAATTTCGCTAGTTTTATCAATAATTTGAGGTCTGCCATCATCTTTTTTAAAAAGATATGTATCTTGCAGATGTTTTGAAATTTTGTACCCAGTTGGATTATCTTCTAAAATAGAACCTACTGGGACTTTTTTATCGCTTCCTTTAGGAAATTCAAAGTTATCTACTTTTATATCTGGATGGAAACCTACAATGATAATACGTTCCCTTCTTTGTGGTAAACCAAAACGTTGAGCATCAAGAATTTCATAGAAAATTGAGTAGCCTAATTCTTCTTTTAACGCTCTCATAATGACTTTTAAAGTATTCCCTTTGTCGTGAGTTACAAGCCCTTTTACATTCTCAAGTAAGAAAGCTTTTGGTTTTTTCTCTTTTAAGATACGAAGTACATCAAAGAACAAAGTTCCTTGGGTTTCATGAGTAAAACCTTCACGCTTACCAATATGGCTAAATGGCTGACATGGAAAACCTGCTAAAAGAATGTCATGGTCTGGAATATCTTTCTCATTGATTTGAGTAATATCCCCATATGGTTTTTCGCCATAATTCTCTTCATAAGTTTTAGAAGCATACCTATCCCATTCGGAACTAAAAACACATTCTGTGTTCTTATCCTCAAATCCTTTACGGATTCCACCAATACCTGCGAATAAGTCGATAAACTTTATTGAATCATTTGAAGTAGTTTTCTTTTTAGTGTTCATTTGTGTGTCTATTCCTATTTTAATTAGCTCG
Organism: Streptococcus sp. 2106; assembly: GCF_013277315.1. Classification (NCBI taxonomy): domain Bacteria; kingdom Bacillati; phylum Bacillota; class Bacilli; order Lactobacillales; family Streptococcaceae; genus Streptococcus; species Streptococcus sp. 2106. The sequence goes on along the minus strand of NZ_VMMS01000047.1, from coordinate 11,385 downwards.
GAGCATTTTTGACTAAAATTCTTACAGTCATCAAGCTCAAGTGAATCAATTACATCAATCTCACTCTGAGTTAGATAAATATTTTTCATCTGTTTTTTATCAGAAACTGGTTTTCTTCCCGCTCCCTTGCGTGTGCCACCCTGCATATTTTCTTCCCTACTTCCTTATTCGTAATATAAAACCATTATATCATATTTTTGATAAAAAAATGTTTTTTTTCATATATTCGTCCGTATTATTTATTGATAATTTTTCAAACTCATCAAATGGGGACAAATTATGAACAATCGCTAAAGATTCTTCCATTTTTTTGATTTCGAATTTATAATCAAATTCGGTTTCAAAAATATCAATCAACACTTTTAATTTTAAATCTCTTAATTGTTCGAGTGGATAATAGTTTGTATTTATACTCAATGAAAATCAAAGAGCAAATTAGGAAGATAGCCGCAGGTTGCTCAAAACAGTGTTTTGAGGTTGCAGATGGAAGCTGACGTGGTTTGAAGAGATTTTCGAAGAGTATTAAAAGATTAGAATTGTCAAAACAATCTGTCTAGGCTTGATTTTATCCCTTATTTACTATAAAAATGAGAAGGAAATACGTCAAACTTTTATATTGCAAATAGGAGAAAACATGACAAAAACATTAAAACGTCCTGAGGTTTTATCACCTGCAGGGACTTTGGAGAAGCTAAAGGTAGCTGTTCAGTATGGGGCAGATGCTGTCTTTATCGGTGGTCAGGCCTATGGTCTTCGTAGCCGTGCAGGTAACTTTACCTTTGAACAAATGGAAGAAGGTGTCCAGTTTGCGGCCAAGTATGGTGCCAAGGTCTATGTAGCGGCTAATATGGTTATGCACGAAGGAAATGAAGCTGGTGCTGGTGAGTGGTTCCGTAAACTGCGTGATATCGGGATTGCAGCAGTTATCGTGTCTGACCCAGCCTTGATTATGATTGCAGCGACAGAAGCACCAGGTCTTGAAATTCACCTCTCTACCCAAGCAAGTGCCACTAACTATGAAACACTTGAATTTTGGAAAGAACTGGGCTTGACTCGTGTCGTTTTGGCGCGTGAGGTTTCGATGGAAGAATTAGCTGAAATTCGCAAACGTACAGATGTTGAGATTGAAGCATTTGTCCATGGAGCTATGTGTATTTCATACTCTGGTCGTTGTACTCTTTCAAACCACATGAGTATGCGTGATGCCAACCGTGGTGGATGTTCTCAGTCCTGCCGTTGGAAATACGACCTTTACGATATGCCATTTGGGAAAGAACGTAATAGTTTGAAGGGTGAGATTCCAGAAGAATTTTCAATGTCAGCCGTTGATATGTCCATGATTGACCATATCCCAGATATGATTGAAAATGGTGTGGACAGTCTAAAAATCGAAGGACGTATGAAGTCTATTCACTACGTATCAACAGTAACCAACTGCTACAAGGCGGCTGTGGATGCATATCTTGAAAGTCCTGAAAAGTTTGAAGCTATCAAACAAGACTTGGTCGATGAGATGTGGAAGGTTGCCCAACGTGAATTAGCAACAGGTTTTTATTATGGTACACCATCTGAAAATGAGCAGTTATTTGGTGCTCGTCGTAAAATTCCTGAGTATAAATTTGTCGCTGAAGTGGTTTCTTATGATGATGTGACACAAACAGCAACTATTCGTCAACGGAACGTTATTAACGAAGGCGACCAAGTTGAGTTTTATGGCCCAGGTTTCCGTCATTTTGAAACCTATATTGAGGATCTTCACGATGCCAAAGGCAATAAAATCGATCGCGCTCCAAATCCAATGGAACTCTTGACAATCAAAGTCCCACAACCTGTTCAAGCTGGAGACATGGTTCGAGCTCTTAAAGAGGGTCTCATCAATCTTTATAAGGAAGATGGAACCAGTGTCACAGTTCGAGCTTAATGTAGTTGTTTAGTGTTAAAAAATTATGCAAAGCTCCATATACAACACTTAAACGAGATTAAAGAATGGCGAAATCCCTTGATGCGCAAGGGATTAGCTGTCCTTTTTTATTTTTTAAGTGATAAAGTCGGAGCTTAGGTATCCAAAGCCTATCAAATTAAACAAAGAAGCGATGCCGTCGATATTTTGAAATTATATATTTAAACTAAAAACTCTCTATCTTTTTGTGGTAGAGAGTTTTTTTGCTAGTAAAATCTTACAAAATGACATTTATATATTGCATTAAGTTAGATATATGATATAATGTTGTTAAAAAGAGGCGCAACTTTTTAAAATTAATGAGAATCAAAGAGAAAACCAAGAATATTAATGGAGGAATAAAAAATGGAAGTTATAAATGTAAGTAAGCATTATGGTCATTCAATCATTCTCAAAGATATAAATTTCGTACTTAATAAGGGTGAAATTGTTGGTCTAGTAGGGAGAAATGGAGTTGGTAAGAGTACGTTGATGAAAATTCTTGTTCAGAATAACCAACCGACTTCAGGGAATATTATAAGTAGTGATAATGTTGGGTATTTAATCGAAGAACCAAAATTATTTTTATCTAAAACAGGTTTAGAGAATTTAAAATATTTGTCAAATTTATATGGTGTTGACTACAATCAAGAAAGATTTAGAAGTTTGATCCAAGAGTTAGATTTGACTCAGTCTATTAATAAAAAAGTAAAGACCTATTCTTTGGGTACAAAACAAAAATTAGCTTTGCTTCTAACTCTCGTTACGGAACCTGATATATTGATTTTAGATGAACCGACTAATGGTTTAGATATTGAATCATCACAAATAGTTTTAGCGGTTCTAAAAAATTTAGCTTTACATGAAAATGTGGGAATTTTAATATCGAGTCATAAATTAGAAGAGATTGAAGAAATTTGTGAGAGGGTTCTTTTCTTGGAGAACGGGCTTTTGACATTTCAAAAAGTAGGAAAAGATAGTCATAATTGCTTGTTTGAGATAGCTTTTTCATCAGCTACAGATAGAGACATTTTCATTACCAAATAAGAATTTGGGAGGAAGAGGGACTGAGAATTACGATGTCTGGAAATATTCAAAGTAGTGAGCTTTTTAAATTTTTTAACGAAAACTCTATTAAAGTAGTTGATTTTGAAACTAAAAAAGAGACGCTTAAAGATATTTATCTAAATCGTTCAAAATAAAGGAAGGTTATCATCATGAAATTAAATAAATTGAATTTTCTTAAGGGAAATATAAGAAATTTATATTCATCAGGCGTAATATATCTCGGTTTGCTTATCTCGTTTATACCGCCGATATTGGCTACATTCTTTATTCTAAAGACTCAAGGGACATCGCTAGGTATTAAGCATATTTCAAACTTTTATGCTATGCCCAGTATGTTAATGGCTGTTATACATGCTAATCGAGTCATTAGTAGAGATTTTTCCCACAATACGGTAAGTTTGTTTTATAATCAACAGAAAAATCGGATGATTTACGTCTTGTCTAATTTTCTAGATGCCATCTCAGTTTCCATTATTTATGCTTTGAATGGCATTGTGCTACTAGTCATCGTAAGTAAATTGGGTGTTCCAGGTGCTTTAGGATTAGATTTTATAGTAGCTATTGTAGTCAATACAATTTTGTTAGTCCTATTTTATTTTCTATTATCTTACATTTTCTATTTATACAAATTGAAAAGTGGCTTGGTATTTTAGTAGCTTTACTACTCTTTATCCCTAATATATTAAATACGATGATGATGAATACTAGTAATGATTTGTTTATCAAAGCAATTGAACTTCTTCCTTTTTATTCTTTACCTGTATTTGTGGCTTCAAATACGATGTCTATTAGTCAGTATCTTGTGGTAATCACTACAATCATTTTATTGTACTTTTTCACTCTCAAGAAAAGCAAGAAGTATTCATTTTAGTTTCATTTAGTATTATTTTGCATACCTAAAATACAATAAAAAAATCAGTCATCTTGGTATGCTCCTGATTTCACTATTCAACACGTTTTTGACTTATACTAGGCTCATTTCCAAAAGCATTATATAATAGTGATATGAAACCAACTAAACTAAACAAGAAATATAAGCAATAAAAACTCGTTTAAAAGATCCTACTAAAGCTAATACTAAATAAAAATAAAAGAGTAAACTAGGAAGTTTATTTCAAACAACCTAAAATACTGATTTTCGGCTGAAGATAATACTGGAGTGCAAATTAATGGGGTTATAATAAATAGCTGATAGCTTGTGTTGGTTTTGGATTTTTTAAGAGTAGATGAGTATTAAAACTATAAGGAGGACGAAGGTGGCTAAAAATTTAAAATTAAAATTAGCTCGGGTAGAGCTTGATTTAACTCAAGGTCAATTGGCAGAGGCTGTCGGGGTGACACGCCAGACTATTGGTTTGATAGAGGCGGGAAAATACAATCCCAGTCTCTCGCTCTGCCAGTCTATTTGCAGATGTTTAGGGAAAACCCTAGACCAACTATTTTGGGAGGAAGAAGATGAAAAATAGATTTTATTATTATCAATTACTAGACGAAAGAGAAGAACAACTGTTCAATAAAGCGGGCTCTGAAAGTTTCTATATCTGCATCGCTTTGTCGCTCCTATCTTATATCATTTCAGTATTAGCACCAAGCCTTTTTAATTCTAATATGCTGCTAATCGTTATCATCATAGGGACATTTTACTTTTTCAATCGTGCCCGTTATCTGGGAGTGACCTACTATAGTCGTTTTCATTTTACGATTTTGGGTTGTTTTTTCCTAACCTTGGCTATTACGGCTCTTTTGATGTTGCAGAATTATCAATTCAACATAGAAATTTATCAGCACAATCCTTTGAACGTTAAATACCTATCTGCTTGGGTCATTACTTATGTCATTTACCTTCCATGGGTCTTTATTGGCAATCTTGGTCTGAAGAGCTATGGCGAATGGGCGCAGAAAAAATTTGAACAAGATATGGATGAACTGGAGAGTGGTGAATAGCTTGTTACTCTTTTCTCAATCCAGCTAAAATGTGATATAATAGTACTAATTTATTGGAATACATGAAAGTTCTTGAAAATTTTCATGGGTTTCTAGCTAAGGAAGTAGGAAAAGTATGTATCCAGATGATAGTTTGACATTGCACACGGACTTGTACCAGATCAACATGATGCAGGTTTACTTTGACCAAGGGATTCACAATAAAAAGGCGGTCTTTGAGGTTTATTTCCGTCAGCAGCCTTTTAAAAATGGCTATGCGGTTTTTGCAGGTTTGGAAAGAATTGTGAACTATCTTGAAGACTTACGTTTTTCAGATAGTGATATCGCCTATTTGGAGTCGCTTGGTTATCATGGGGTGTTCTTGGACTATCTCCGCAATTTCAAGTTGGAGTTGGCCGTTCGTTCTGCCCAAGAAGGGGACTTGGTTTTTGCTAATGAGCCTATTGTGCAGGTGGAAGGCCCTCTAGCCCAATGTCAGTTGGTCGAAACAGCTCTTTTGAACATCGTTAACTACCAGACCTTGGTGGCGACTAAGGCAGCTCGTATTCGTTCGGTCATCGAAGATGAACCCTTGATGGAGTTTGGGACACGTCGGGCGCAAGAGATGGATGCGGCTATCTGGGGAACACGCGCAGCGGTGATTGGTGGTGCCAATGGAACTAGTAACGTGCGTGCTGGTAAACTCTTTGACATTCCTGTCTTGGGGACCCATGCCCATGCCTTGGTACAGGTTTATGGTAACGACTATAAGGCCTTCAAGGCTTATGCTGCGACCCACAAAAATTGTGTCTTTCTTGTGGATACCTATGACACCCTTCGCATCGGTGTGCCAGCTGCTATTCAGGTGGCGCGTGAGCTGGGTGACCAGATTAACTTTATGGGTGTGCGGATTGACTCTGGGGATATTGCCTACATTTCCAAGAAAGTCCGTCAGCAATTGGACGAGGCTGGCTTTACAGAAGCTAAGATTTATGCTTCAAATGACCTAGATGAAAATACTATCCTCAACCTCAAGATGCAAAAGGCCAAGATTGATGTCTGGGGTGTGGGTACCAAGCTAATTACAGCCTATGACCAGCCAGCTCTTGGTGCAGTTTACAAGATTGTTGCGATCGAAGATGAAAATGGGAACATGCGCAATACGATTAAGCTGTCTAATAATGCGGAAAAAGTGTCTACGCCAGGTAAGAAGCAGGTGTGGCGCATTACCAGTCGTGAAAAAGGCAAGTCAGAGGGTGATTACATCACTTATGACGGCGTAGATGTTGCCAGTATGACAGAAATCAAGATGTTCCATCCGACTTATACCTACATCAAGAAGACCGTTCGTAATTTTGACGCTGTTCCTCTCTTGGTGGATATCTTCAAAGACGGGAAATTGATTTACAACCTGCCTAGTTTAACTGAGATTCAGGCTTATGCTCGTAAGGAATTTGACAAGCTTTGGGATGAGTACAAGCGTGTGCTCAATCCGCAGCATTATCCAGTGGATTTGGCGCGTGATGTATGGCAAGACAAGATGGACTTGATAGACAAAATGCGTAAGGAAGCCCTTGGTGAAGGAGAAGAAGAATGAGTTTGCAAGAAACGATTATCCAAGAACTGGGCGTGAAACCAGTGATTGATGTCCAAGAAGAAATCCGTCGTTCCATTGATTTCTTAAAGAGATACCTGAAAAAACATCCCTTCCTTAAAACCTTTGTGCTAGGGATTTCTGGAGGACAAGACTCAACCTTAGCAGGTCGTTTGGCTCAACTAGCTATGGAAGAACTGCGAGCAGAAACGGGAGACGACAGCTACAAATTTATCGCTGTCCGCCTGCCTTATGGAGTACAAGCCGATGAAGCAGACGCTCAAAAAGCCCTAGACTTCATCCAGCCAGATGTCAGTTTAGTCGTCAATATTAAGGAATCAGCTGACGCTATGACAGCTGCTGTTGAAGCGACAGGTAGTCCTGTTTCAGATTTTAACAAGGGCAATATCAAGGCTCGTAGTCGTATGATTGCCCAATATGCCCTTGCGGGTGCCCATAGTGGAGCGGTCATTGGGACAGACCACGCCGCGGAAAATATCACAGGTTTCTTTACCAAGTTTGGTGATGGTGGTGCGGATATTCTCCCTCTTTACCGCCTCAATAAACGCCAAGGAAAACAACTCTTGCAGGAACTTGGTGCAGACCCAGCCCTTTATGAAAAAATCCCAACGGCAGACCTAGAAGAAGACAAACCAGGCCTAGCTGACGAAGTAGCCCTTGGAGTTACTTATGAAGAGATTGACGACTACCTAGAAGGCAAAACAATCAGCTCAGAAGCTCAAGCAAGAATCGAAAACTGGTGGCATAAAGGCCAACATAAACGCCACCTACCCATCACCGTATTTGATGACTTTTGGGAGTGAAAAGGTCCGGGGGACCTTTTTAGCTTCTTGCCCTGAAATTAAAAAGCAAGAAAAACCTCCAGTGGAGGTTTTCAGCCTCTCACCTTGAAATAAAAAAGTGAGAGTAGGTCTGGGGGATCTTGAACCCCGAGTTTAGAAATAAGAAAATGAGGCAGATTCGGTAACTCGAAGAGTTCGATTTCATCGTCTTACCCCTGCAACGATGACTAGGTTTGAAAAAGCTTGCTAGAGCGCATTTCAAACCAGGCAGCGACTGCGTCAAGAAATTAGAAGACAAACTCGTTTTCTAGCTGTTACTGAGTTGAGCCTTTTTACTACGAGCATAGAAATAAGGAAGTGAGGTAGTATCATGAAATCTATTGGTACGCAAATATTCCAGACAGAACGTTTGATTTTAAGAAGATTTGTGGAGAGTGATGCAGAAGCTATGTTTCAAAATTGGGCTTCATCCGCTGAGAATCTGACCTATGTTACCTGGGATCCCCATCCTGATGTCGTGGTGACTCGAAATTCGATTCGTAACTGGGTTGCTTCCTATACTAATCCCAACTATTACAAATGGGCTATTTGTCTCAAAGAAAACCCAGAGCAAGTGATAGGAGATATCAGCATCGTTGCAATAGATGAGAACAATTCTTCTTGTGAAATTGGCTATATTTTAGGAAAAAACTATTGGGGTCGTGGTCTTATGACAGAGGCCTTAAAAGCTGTCTTGGACTTTTGTTTTACTCAAGTAGGATTTCAAAAAGTCAAAGCTCGATATGCCAGTCTCAACCCAGCTTCAGGTCGTGTCATGGAGAAGGCTGGAATGTCCTATCTACAAACGATTGTTAATGGTGTAGAGAGAAAAGGCTATCTTGCGGATCTTATTTATTATCAGATAAGTAGGGAAGAATGTTGAATTCTATTTTCTGTTTCTATCGAAGTCAACTATTTATTGTAAATATAATAAATGGCATTCTAAGTTTATTTGATGTATGAAACATATTGTTTAACATTTGCCAAAAAAGATGCTATACTAGAAGTAGTAATTTTTAGAAGGAGGATGTAATGGCAAAATCTAATACCAATAAGCGCTATGCATTACGTAAACTCGGAAAGATTTTTGGTTCTGTGATAATCGGGCTAACTTTATTTTTAGGAGGAGTCCTGAATACAAGTTTTGTTCATGCTGATGGGGCAGATGTGACAAGTGAATTGGATGATAATTTTGAAACCCAAGATAACCGAAAAGATATCCCCTATGAAACAATATACGAAAGAGATGACAATCTTCCTAAAGGAACGAAAGAAACAAAAACACCTGGTAAAAAAGGAATAAAAGCTACCGTAAAAACATATTCATCTACAACTTTACAGTTGGTCAGCGAGAAATCTGACGTTGTTATTCTTCAACCTCAAACAGAAGTTATCAAAGTGGGAACAAAGCCTACTGTAGTTACCGAAACGATTAGCTCTCTTATTAGATATATAAAAGATGCCACTCGCCCTGTTGGAAGTAATGTTTTAACAGAAAGTGATGGGGAGGATGGTATTAAGAAAATTACCACTACCTATTCTTTAAACGAAAATACTGGAGAGGTTACGGTTAAAGAAAACACAACTACTATTGAGAAAAAAGCGCAAGACATCGTCTATAAAGTCGGAGCTCAAGATAAAATTCAAGAAACTACGATTAATCATAAAAAAATATATGAGAACGATGATAATCTTGAAGTTAGAACACGAAAAGTAAAAACTCCAGGAGAAAATGGAAAAATAGTTACAACTACTTCATATAGTGTATCCCCTATTAATGGTACACCTACTCCTAATACACCAATAGAAAAAAGAACAGAACCTAAAACTGAAGTGATAACAATTGGTACTAAACCTACTGTTCGTGTTAAAGATTTTTATTCAGAAGAAGTTAAGTTCGTAAAAGATTTAGAACATCAAAAAGGAAGTAACCCTGAGACTATACCTGGAGAAAAAGGAACTAAAGAAATCACTACAACATACAAACTAGATACAAATACCGGAGAAGTCTCAGAACTAGAAACAACCGAAAAAATACTAACTCAGCCTACTCCTACTGTTGTAAAAGTCCCTGCTAAAGATAAGATTGAGCATAAAGATATTCCAATAGAAGCAGAATACGAGGCGGACCCCACGTTAGAAAAAGGGAAAAAAGTAGATGATCCAAATCGTCAAGGTAAACTAGGTATCAGAACTATTACTACTACTTACAGAATTGAAAATGGTAAAGCAGTAGAGGATACTTCTACAGAAAAAGTAACAACTCCTATGGAAAAGAAAATCATAAAAGTCGGAACTAAACCTACTGTTCGTGTTGGAGATATTGAATCAAAAGAAGTTAAGTTCGAAAAAGATTTAGAACATCCAAGAGGAAGTAACCCTGAAACTATACCTGGAGAAAATGGAACTAAGGAAATCACTACAACATACAAATTAGATACAAATACTGGAGAAGTCTCCGAACTAGAAACAACTGAAAAAATACTAACTCAGCCTACACCTACTGTTGTAAAAGTTCCAGCTAAAGATAAGGTAGAAAAACGCATCGCCGAAAAAAGTACAAATATCCGTTTTGAAAAAGATGAAACTAGAGACCGTAGTGAAAATCCTGTTACAATTGACGGAGAGGATGGCTATGTAATCACGACAAGGACCTACGATGTTGATTCAGAGACTGGTAAGGTTACCGAAAAGGTTACCGTAGAGAAAAAAGAAGCCACGGATACAGTTATTAAAGTTCCAGCTAAAAGTAAGGTTGAGCGTGAAGTTCTGCCTACAAGTGTTATCCGTTTTGAAAAAGATGAAACTAGAGACCGTAATGAAAATCCTGTTACAATTGACGGAGAGGATGGCTATGTAACCACGACGACGACCTACGATGTTAATCCAGAGACTGGTAAGGTTAGCGAAAAGGTTACTGTTGATAGAAAAGAAGCTACGGATACAGTTATCAAAGTTCCAGCCAAAAGCAAGGTTGAGCGTGAAGTTCTGCCTACAAGTGTTATCCGTTTTGAAAAAGATGAAACTAGAGACCGTAATGAAAATCCTGTTACAATTGACGGAGAGGATGGCTATGTAACCACAACGACGACCTACGATGTTAATCCAGAGACTGGTAAGGTTAGCGAAACGGTTACTGTTGATAGAAAAGAAGCCACGGATACAGTTATCAAAGTTCCAGCCAAAAGCAAGGTTGAGCGTGAAGTTCTGCCTACAAGTGTCATCCGTTATGAAAAAGATGAAAGTAGAGACCGAGGAGCTTCTATTGAGATGGTTGACGGAGAGGATGGCTATGTAACCACAACGACGACCTACGATGTTAATCCAGAGACTGGTAAGGTTAGCGAAACGGTTACTGTTGATAGAAAAGAAGCCACGGATACAGTTATCAAAGTTCCAGCTAAGAGCAAGGTTGAAGAAGTTCTTGTTCCATTTGCTACTAAATATGAAGCAGACAATGACCTTTCTGCAGGACAGGAGCAAGAGATTACTCTAGGAAAGAATGGGAAAACAGTTACAACGATAACTTATGATGTAGATGGAAAGAGTGGACAAGTAACTGAGAGTACTTTAAGTCAAAAAGAAGACTCTCAAACAAGAGTTGTTAAAAAAGGAACCAAGCCCCAAGTTCTTGTCCAAGAAATTCCAATCGAAACAGAATATCTCGATGACTCAACTCTTGATAAAGGTCAAGAAATAGAAGAAGCAGGAGAAATTGGTGAAATTACGCTTACTACAATCTATACTGTAGATGAACGTGATGGAACAATTGAAGAAACTACTTCTCGTCAAATTACTAAAGAGATGGTAAAAAGACGTATAAGGAGAGGGACGAGAGAACCTGAAAAAGTTGTTGTTCCTGAGCAATCATCTATTCCTTCGTATCCTGTATCTGTTACATCTAACCAAGGAACAAACGCAGCAGTAGAATTAGCTAAACCAGTTGCTCCAACAACAGGTTGGAAACAAGAAAATGGTATGTGGTATTTTTATAATACTGATGGTTCCATGGCAACAGG
>NZ_VMMS01000046.1:0-13728 GCF_013277315.1 Streptococcus sp. 2106 | reverse complement strand
GGAAACTAGCCGTAGGCTGTACTTGAGTACGGCAAGGCGACGTTGACGCGGTTTGAAGAGATTTTCGAAGAGTATTATAGTCTTTTCTAATAACAAGCCATAGTCACTTATAAGAATTACTAATAAAGCGTTTGAAGAGCATAACTGAAATAAAGCTATAAAACACGCTATACAAAGGATTTGAGGCATTTGTCTCAGGTCTTTTTCTTTTGTTTAAAACAGATATATAGTTTCAAACTATATCAAAGCCTAATTTTTTACAATTATACAGACGCTTTCTTTTCTGTTAAGATAGTTTCAACAACAAATTTTGGAGGACACATCATGTCAACTACAATCGTCGGTTTCCCTCGTTTGGGCGAATTCCGTGAATTAAAATTTACAACTGAAAAATACTTTAGAAAAGAAATCTCAGAAGAAGAACTTTTAGCAGCAGCAAAAGACTTGCGTGCTAAGCACTGGAACATTGTCAAAGAAAAAGGCATCACTGAAATTCCATCAAATGACTTTTCTCACTATGACAACTTCCTAGATGCAGCATTCCTCTTCAACGTGGTACCTGCTTCAGTACAAAACTTGGACTTGTCTGACCTTGAGCGCTACTTCGCTTTGGGTCGTGGTTACCAAGGAGAAAAAGGGGACGTTCGCTCCCTTCCAATGAAGAAATGGTTCAACACCAACTACCACTACATCGTTCCTAAATTTGAAAAAGACACTCAAGTAAAATTGGCTGGTCACAAGATTTTCGATGAGTTCCAAGAAGCAAAAGAGCTAGGATTAAACACTCGTCCTGTCCTTGTAGGTCCATTTACTTTCCTTCAATTGTCAGACTTTGAAGAAGGCGTGAAAGCAGAAGACTTCGTAGACAGCTTAGTGGCTGCTTACCAAGAAGTTTTTGCTAAATTGGCAGAACTTGGTGCGACTCGTATCCAATTGGATGAAGCTGCTCTTGTCAAAGATTTGACAGCTGAAGAAAAAGCTCTCTTCTTGAACCTCTACAACAAACTCTTGGCTGACAAAAAAGGTCTTGAAGTCTTGCTTCAAACTTACTTCGGTGACGTTCGTGACGTTTACGCTGACCTTGTAAACTTGCCAGTAGATGCTATCGGTCTTGACTTCGTTGAAGGTAAGAAAACTCTTGAACTCGTTAAAGGTGGCTTCCCAGCTGACAAGACTCTCTATGCAGGTATTGTCAATGGTAAAAACATCTGGCGTAACAACTATGAAAAGAGCTTGGCTGTTCTTGAACAAATCCCAGCTGAAAACATTGTCTTGACTAGCTCATGCTCACTTCTTCATGTACCATTTACAACAGCTAATGAAGAATTTGAACCAGCTATCTTGAACCACTTTGCCTTTGCAGTTGAAAAATTGGATGAGATTCGTGATTTGGATGCTATTCGCAATGGTCAAGGTGAAGAAGCACTTGCAGACAACAAAGAACTCTTTGCGACTGAGCGTGTGGGTGAAAATGCGGAACTTCGTGCGCGTATCGCTGGCTTGACAGACACAGACTACACTCGTTTGCCAGCCTTTGCAGAACGTGAAGCTATCCAAGAAGAAGCTTTCAAACTTCCAGCTCTTCCAACAACAACGATTGGTTCATTCCCTCAAACAAAAGAAGTTCGTGCCAAACGTTTGGCTTACCGTAAAGGTGAATTGTCTCAAGAAGAGTACGACGCTTTCCTTGCTGAAACGATCGATGAATGGATCAAATGGCAAGAAGATATTGACTTTGATGTCCTTGTTCACGGTGAATTTGAGCGTAATGACATGGTTGAGTACTTCGGTCAAAACTTGTCAGGTTACCTCTTCTCTAAAAATGGTTGGGTACAATCATACGGTATGCGTGGGGTGAAACCACCAATCATCTGGGGTGATGTCACTCGTCTTAACCCTATCACTGTTAAATGGTCTAGCTATGCACAAAGCCGTACAAACAAACCTGTTAAAGGTATGTTGACTGGACCTGTTACCATCCTCAACTGGTCATTCCCACGTGAAGACATCTCTATCAAGGATTCTACTCTTCAAATCGCTCTTGCTATCAAGGATGAAGTTCTTGACCTTGAAGCTGCTGGCGTGAAGATCATCCAAATCGACGAGGCTGCTCTTCGTGAGAAATTGCCACTCCGTCGTAGCGACTGGTACGAAGACTACCTTGACTGGGCAATTCCTGCCTTCCGCTTGGTACACTCAACAGTAGCGTCAGATACACAAATCCACACTCACATGTGTTACTCAGAATTTACAGATATCATCCCAGCTATCGACAACATGGATGCAGACGTTATCTCATTTGAAGCTAGCCGTTCAAACCTTGAAATCTTGGACGAACTCAAAGCGAAAAACTTCCAAACAGAAGTGGGACCTGGGGTTTACGATATCCACTCACCTCGTGTGCCAAATGAAGGCGAAATCGACAATACAATCGAAGCTATCCTTGCTAAAGTGCCAAGCAAGAAAGTTTGGATCAACCCAGACTGTGGTTTGAAAACACGTGGTATTCCAGAAACAAAAGAAAGCTTGATCCGCCTTGTTGAAGCAGCGAAAGCTGCGCGTGAGAGATTGTAAGATAGGATTTCTCAAGAAGCGCTGTTTGGTTAATCAGCTTGTTTCACTTGGATTCTAGGAATCCAGCTAACGAAAAAAATCAACTAGAAAAGGTTATTACATATGTCACGCCAAACACCGTCACTCTCATTTGAAGTGTTCCCTCCAAACCCAGCCGTGGGTAATGATAACATTATTTCTGCTCTTCAAGATATGCAGGAGTTGACTCCCCACTTTATCAGTGTAACTGCCAGCAATAATAAATTTAATATCAAGGAAACGACGGTCCGTTTGGCTGACTTTATCCAAAATGACTTGGCGATTCCGACCATTGCCCACTTGCCAGCCATCTATTTGACTAAGGACAAGGTTGCTGAAACAATTGCTGACTTGGACGAGGTTGGTGTGCAGAAAATCTTGGCTCTTCGTGGGGATATTATTCCAGATGTAGAACCGCAAAAGGATTTCCGCTATGCAACGGACTTGATTGAGTTTATCAAGGAACAAGCCCCTCACTTTGATATTATTGGAGCTTGCTATCCAGAAGGTCATCCAGATTCGCCAAATCAGATTTCAGATATCCAAAATCTCAAGAAGAAAGTGGATGCAGGTTGCTCGAGCCTTGTAACTCAGCTTTTCTTTGACAATGAGCGCTTCTATGATTTCCAAGACAAGTGTATCTTGGCTGGGATTGATGTTCCAATTCATGCAGGGATTATCCCAATTCTGAATCGAAATCAGGCTCTCCGCCTCTTGAAGACTTGTGAGAATATCCATCTTCCACGCAAATTTAAAGCCATCTTAGACAAGTATGAGCATGACCCTGAGTCGCTCAGAGCAGCAGGACTTGCCTATGCAGTGGACCAAATCGTGGACTTGGTAACTCAGGATGTTGCAGGTGTGCATCTCTACACTATGAACAATGCTGAAACAGCAAAATACATCCATCAAGCAACCCATGCCTTGTTTAATCATCAGTCTCTAGGATAATAAAAAGAAAACCATTCTTCTCAAGTGAGGGGAATGGTTCCTTTTTAATGGTAAAGACCGCACTTTTTAAGAAAAATATGATAAAATAGACTCTGTACGTACTTGATACAAAGATGAGGGTGTTAAATAATAGAATGCATTCTAACTGTAAGGTTTACCGACACGAGCGAGTCAAATCGATATTATTTGACGAGAGAGTTAGTAAAGCATTTAATTGCCTACAACTCTGTGGAAAAAGATAAATCTACCTAGGAGCATTCGCTCCGTCGTTCGATTTCCTATTTTCCTTTGAGTTGCTTAACGGCTTAGTATCTTGATTTTTGTAGGCAAGGCGTATAATTTCATCAATCCAAAGGGGATTAAAATGACAAAACAAGTGTTTCAAACGACTTTTGCGGGTCGTGAGTTAATTGTAGAGACTGGTCAGGTTGCTAAGCAAGCAAATGGCGCAGTTGTCGTGCGTTACGGTGAGTCAACTGTCTTGACTGCGGCCGTGATGTCTAAGAAGATGGCAACTGGAGATTTCTTCCCTCTCCAAGTCAACTACGAAGAAAAAATGTATGCGGCTGGAAAATTTCCTGGTGGCTTTATGAAACGTGAAGGACGTCCTTCAACGGATGCGACTTTGACAGCGCGTTTGATTGACCGTCCAATCCGACCAATGTTTGCGGAAGGTTTCCGTAATGAAGTGCAAGTGATTAACACAGTGCTTTCTTATGATGAAAATGCTTCTGCACCAATGGCTGCTATGTTTGGATCATCCTTGGCGCTTTCTATTTCAGATATTCCATTTGATGGACCAATCGCTGGTGTCCAAGTGGGTTATGTGGATGGTCAGATCATCATCAACCCTACGCAAGAACAAGCAGAGCAATCTCTCCTTGAATTGACAGTAGCTGGTACCAAACACGCCATTAACATGGTAGAGTCTGGTGCCAAAGAATTGTCAGAAGAAATCATGTTGGAAGCCCTTCTCAAAGGGCACGAAGCAGTCAAAGAATTGATTGCCTTCCAAGAAGAAATCGTTGCAGCAGTCGGTAAAGAAAAAGCAGAAGTGGAATTGCTTCATGTGGACGCTGACTTGCAAGCTGAAATTATCTCAGTCTACAACAGCGACCTCCAAAAAGCGGTTCAAGTAGAAGAAAAATTGGCTCGTGAAGCTGCTACTCAAGCAGTTAAAGACCAAGTGACTGCCGTTTACGAAGAAAAATATGCAGACCACGAAGAATTTGACCGTATCATGCGCGATGTGGCTGAAATCTTGGAACAAATGGAACACGCTGAAGTGCGTCGCTTGATTACAGAAGACAAGGTGCGTCCTGATGGTCGTAAGGTCGATGAAATCCGTCCTTTGGATGCGGTTGTTGACTTCCTTCCTCGTGTGCACGGCTCCGGTCTCTTCACTCGTGGACAAACTCAGGCTCTTTCAGTCTTGACCTTGGCTCCGATGGGAGAAACTCAAATCATTGATGGTTTGGATCCAGAGTACAAGAAACGCTTTATGCACCACTATAACTTCCCACAATACTCTGTAGGGGAAACTGGACGCTACGGTGCGCCAGGTCGTCGTGAAATCGGTCACGGGGCTCTTGGTGAACGTGCTCTTGCTCAAGTTTTGCCAAGTTTGGAAGAATTCCCATATGCTATCCGATTGGTGGCAGAAGTCTTGGAATCAAATGGTTCTTCATCTCAGGCTTCTATCTGTGCGGGAACTCTTGCCCTTATGGCTGGTGGTGTGCCAATCAAGGCGCCAGTAGCTGGTATTGCTATGGGACTTATCTCAGATGGAAATAACTACACAGTATTGACAGATATCCAAGGTTTGGAAGATCACTTTGGAGATATGGACTTCAAGGTTGCAGGTACTCGTGATGGGATTACAGCCCTTCAAATGGATATCAAGATTCAAGGGATTACTGCAGAAATCTTGACGGAGGCTCTTGCTCAAGCCAAGAAAGCGCGTTTTGAAATCCTTGATGTCATTGAAGCAACCATTCCAGAAGTTCGTCCAGAATTGGCTCCAACTGCTCCGAAAATTGATACGATCAAGATTGATGTGGACAAGATTAAGATTGTCATCGGTAAGGGTGGAGAAACCATCGACAAGATTATCGCTGAAACAGGTGTTAAGATTGATATAGACGAAGAAGGAAATGTGTCTATCTACTCTAGTGACCAAGATGCCATCAATCGTGCTAAAGAAATTATTGCTGGTTTGGTTCGTGAAGCTAAGGTGGACGAAGTTTACCGTGCTAAAGTCGTTCGTATCGAGAAATTTGGTGCCTTTGTTAACCTCTTTGATAAGACAGATGCCCTTGTTCATATCTCTGAGATGGCTTGGACTCGTACCAATCGTGTAGAGGATTTGGTAGAAATCGGGGATGAAGTTGATGTTAAGGTTATCAAGATTGATGAAAAAGGCCGTATCGATGCCTCTATGAAGGCTCTTCTACCTCGTCCGCCAAAACCTGAGCATGATGAAAAAGGTGAAAAGTCTGAGCGCCCTCACCGCCCACGTCATCACAAGGATCACAAACCTAAGAAAGAATTTACAGAAATACCAAAAGATTCAGAGTAAGAAAAGGAGAAATGTATGGGGTGGTGGCGCGAAACCATTGATATCGTAAAAGAAAATGATCCAGCGGCCCGCACCACTTTGGAGGTTTTGCTGACTTATCCAGGTGTCAAGGCCTTGGCGGCCCACCGTCTCTCGCATTTTCTCTGGAAGTACGACTTCAAACTCCTGGCTCGTATGCACAGTCAGTTCTGGCGCTTTTGGACTCAGATTGAGATTCATCCAGGTGCCCAGATTGATTCAGGTGTCTTTATCGACCACGGTTCAGGCTTGGTTATTGGAGAAACAGCGATCGTTGAAAAAGGCGTTCTTCTTTATCACGGGGTGACTCTTGGTGGAACTGGTAAGGATGTTGGAAAACGCCATCCGACCGTTCGAAAGGGAGCTCTCATATCGGCTCATGCCCAAGTCATCGGACCAGTGGAAATCGGTGAAAATGCCAAGGTTGGTGCAGCAGCAGTTGTCGTGGCAGATGTACCTAGTGATGTGACGGTTGTCGGTATTCCGGCTAAGATTGTCCGCCTTCATGGTAAGAAGGATGAGCCTGTCATTCACGAAGTCGAAGAAAAACGAGAGTATTATGTTAATAAACTCGAGCAGGCTAAAGAAGCCAGTCATAGATCGTCTGGTTTGTAGAGGATACCTATATGATTCAAGCAAGAAACAAGTTAAGCCAAGAGGAGTTATCTGAGGCGAAAAAACTAATTAACTGTTGCCAAAACTATGACGGTACCTATCGTGATCCCTATCTCTCTAACATGCTTAATTTTGACCCAAACATGCCCGCCTTTTTCCTTTATTATGAAAAAGGCGAACTTGTTGGTTTATTAACTGTTTATGCAGATGATCAAGATGTGGAAGTGACGATACTGGTTCATCCAGATCATCGCCGTCAGGGAATTGCGCGTGCTTTGTTTACGAGTTTTGAGAAAGAAACGGCTTCTTTCCCTATTCGTTCAGTTACTTTTCAGACAGAGCGTGTTTTTCTAGACCGTTATCCTGATTTTGTCAGCAACTGGGGATTGGTCGAGGATGAAGAGACAGAAACTTGGTTAGGTAAGGATAGAAAACCTTATCCGTTAGGAAATGTTTCCAATCTTTCCAATCTTGAAGTTTTGTTAGCAGATAGTTCGTATCAGGAGCAAATTAGCCAGTTAAAATTTCAGGCATTTTCAGAGGAACATGAATCTAGAGAAGTTGTGGATAGATATGTCGCTGAAGCTCTGAAGGATCCAGAAAGTCGCTTGTATATTTTGTTAAAAAACGGTGAGGTCATTGGGACTTGCACGGTTGATTTATCGAGCGATACGAATTACTTCTACGGTTTAGCAATATTGGAACCTGAACGTGGGAAAGGCTATGGAAGCTACTTAGCAAAATCCCTCGTCAACCAACTAATTGAGCAAAATGACAAGGAATTTCAGATTGCAGTGGAAGATAGCAATGTAGGTGCCAAACGTTTGTATGAAAAAATTGGCTTTGTCAAACAGACTCAGGTGGTTTATCTGAATGAGAAAGGAGCAAGGGATTCCGAAGTGTAGAGATATTCGGACTGAAATTCAATTGAACTCTTAGTGATGAAACTAAGTGTTCTTTGATTTTGGTTTTCCTGACTATTATTTTATGATTAAAATCTACGACACCATGTCTCGTGATTTGCGAGAATTTGTCCCAATCGAGGACGGCAAAGTCAAGATGTATGTTTGTGGACCAACCGTCTACAACTATATCCACGTGGGGAATGCCCGTTCAACGGTGACTTTTGATACCATTCGTCGCTATTTTGAGTATCGTGGTTATGAGGTTGCCTATATTTCCAATTTTACGGATGTGGATGATAAGATAATCAACCGTGCCAAGGAAGAAGGCATCACGTCTCAGGAGGTTGCGGACAAGTACATCGCTGCCTTTCGTGAGGATGTGACGGCCTTGGGCGTCAAACCTGCGACTCGCCATCCGCGTGTGGTGGAGTTTATGGCAGACATCATCCGTTTTGTGGAAGACTTGATTGAGAAAGGCTTTGCCTATGAGAGTCAAGGGGATGTCTATTTCCGTGTAGAAAAATCTCACAATTACACCAAATTGGCTAATAAAACCTTGGAAGATTTGGAGCTAGGTGCTTCAGGTCGTACCGATGAAGAAACGGCTCGTAAGGAAAATCCTGTGGACTTTGCATTATGGAAATCTTCCAAACCAGGTGAGATTTCTTGGGATAGTCCTTGGGGACCTGGACGTCCGGGTTGGCATATCGAGTGTTCAGTCATGTCG
Organism: Streptococcus sp. 2106; assembly: GCF_013277315.1. Lineage (NCBI taxonomy): Bacteria > Bacillati > Bacillota > Bacilli > Lactobacillales > Streptococcaceae > Streptococcus > Streptococcus sp. 2106. Next base: position 5,342 of record NZ_VMMS01000046.1, on the reverse strand, counting down.
ACAGAGATTTTAGGTGATACCATTGATATCCACGGTGGTGGAGCTGACCTAGAGTTTCCACACCACACCAATGAAATTGCCCAGTCTGAAGCTAAAACAGGCAAGACTTTTGCTAACTACTGGATGCACAATGGCTTTGTCAATATCGACAATGTCAAAATGTCTAAGTCCTTGGGTAACTTCATTACGGTACACGATGCCCTTAAAACTCTTGATGGGCAAGTACTTCGTTTCTTCTTTGCGACCCAGCACTACCGTAAGCCTATCAACTTCACGGAAAAGGCAGTTCGCGATGCCGAGACCAATCTCAAGTATCTGAAGAATACTTATGAGCAACCATTTACAGGAAACGTGGATGCCCAAGAGTTACAAAACTTTAAAGATAAGTTTGTAGCAGCTATGGATGAAGATTTTAATGCTGCCAACGGTATCACAATTGTCTTTGAAATGGCCAAATGGATCAACTCAGGGAACTATGATGCAAGTGTCAAGCAAGCTCTTGCAGATATGTTAGAAATTTTTGGAATTGTCTTTGTTGAGGAAGCTTTGGATGCAGAGATTGAAGACTTGATTCAAAAACGCCAAGAGGCGCGTGCCAATCGTGACTTTGCGACAGCGGACCAGATCCGTGATCAATTGGCTGCTCAGGGAATTAAGCTCCTTGACACCAAGGATGGAGTGAGGTGGACACGTGATTGATGTCAATCTCATTAATGGGATTGCGCTAGCCTTTGAAGGAGATGCGGTTTATTCCATGTATATTCGTCGTCACCTCATCCTAAAAGGCATGACCAAACCCAATAAACTCCATCAAGAAGCGACCAAGTATGTGTCGGCCAAAGCTCAGGCTAGCCTGATTTCCCTCATGTTAGAGGAGCAAGTCCTAACGGAAAGAGAAAAAGAAATCTACAAACGTGGCCGCAATACCAATAGCCACACAAAGGCTAAAAATGCCGATGTGGTGACTTACCGCATGTCCACAGGTTTTGAAGCTGTGATGGGCTATCTCCATATGACTGAAAATCTGGAACGTCTTGAGAGCTTGATTTGGTGGTGCATCCAAAAAGTGGAGGGCTAGGACATGATGACAAAAGAACTACAAGACTGGTTTCCTGAGGCTCAGATTTCAGACCAACCAGTAGAGAAAGAGGGCTATCTCACTCTCCCTTTAGCTTCTCAGCAGTGGATTTTGCTGGAGAAAGCTGGGCTCAGTGAGCGTGAAAAGCAGTTGATTTCCCTTTTGACCCAGCAGGAGCAGGCTCGTTCGCTCAATCCTTGGTATTCCTATCTGATTGAGGGGAAGGGTCAGGCACCGCAAACTTTTAAAAAGATTCAGTTGGTGTATTGCCATCTTTCCTATTTTCAGCAGGAAAATCTGGCTTCTTGGCTAGATATGATGCGGACTCTTTTTCCGAATTGTCAGACGGTGCTTCAGGTCGGAGCTCAGGATTATGTTTTCGTGCTGCAACAAGATAAGTACACCTCTGTACGTTCAATCTTATCTGATACGATTGAAGCGGTTGAGTATGACTTTGGACTTCGTCTCTCTATCATGTTAGGCCAGGTTTGGTCTCAGGCAAGACATCAAGCCCTATCAGACTTGATTAAAGCAGAGAGAGATTTGTTTAAGACTTGGTGGCGTCAGGGTCACCAAGGTGTTCATACTTTTTCACAGCTCTATCTTTGGAGTATGGGAGAAAGGCTCGTGGACTTGAAGCCAATCAAGGAATGTCTACACCAGATGATTTTGGATCAAGATCAGATTCAGGAAATCATTCTCTCCCTTTGGGAAAATAGTGCTGTCCTAACAAAAACAGCCCAGCAACTCTATCTGCACCGCAATTCTCTCCAATACAAAATTGATAAATGGGAAGAATTGACAGGGCTTCAGTTGAAAGAGTTGACCGACTTGACCTTGTGTTATCAATTGATTTTAGGTTCTTTGTCAACTATAGTTGGTTTGTAAAGAAGTTAATATTTGGAGAAGAGGATTGCCATCTTCTCCATTTTTATGTGCAGAGTTATAGTGGATTGAGGCTGTCAATCGAAAGTGATGATGTCCCAAAAAAATGGTGAGATTGAGGGCAATTATTTTGCTTTCATCAGGGATTGCATGTTTTGGTTTTCGATTTCTGTTTCCGTGTCTGAAGGCTTCTTTTCCTTTCTGTTGATAGGCTAGTAGCAGACGATTGATTTGTCTTTCAGAAAGATTCAGTTCGACACAGGCTCGATTCTTTGTTTTCTTTCCTTGGTCTATAGCTTTTATCACAAGATATTTTTTCGTTTTATTCATATTCAGTTGGATACTTTTCATACGACTATTTTATCAAATGGGACATTTTCACGTTCGATTTACTAAAGACATTATCACATTCGAATTACAAAACCGAAAAAATAAAATGTTTTTCCTTGCAAAATTCGGGGGGGGGGGGGTGGTATAATTATCACTAGACTGTATATTCTTCATAGGAGGTACAGTGGGGTAAATAGTCGTAAGTTGCTATTTATATATTAGACTTTCCTGCGAAACAAAATATGGTAGAATAGTTCTATGAATTATGAAGCAAGTAAACAACTAACTGATGCACGATTCAAGCGTCTTGTTGGTGTTCAGCGCACGACTTTTAAAGAGATGTTAGCTGTATTAAAACAGCTTATCAACTTAAACACGCAAAAGGTGGAAGAAAACCTAAACTAAGCCTAGAAGACCTTCTTATGGTCACTCTTCAATATGTGCGAGAATATCGAACTTATGAACAAATTGCGGCTGATTTTGGTATCCACGAAAGCAACTTACTCCGTCGGAGCCAATGGGTTGAAGTAACTCTTGTTCAAAGTGGTTTTACGATTTCAAGAACTCCTCTCAGTTCTGAGGACACGGTAATGATTGATGCGACGGAAGTAAAAATCAATCGCCCTAAAAAACAATTAGAGAATTATTCTGGTAAAAAGAAATGCCACGCTATGAAGGCTCAAGCGATTGTCACAAGTCAAGGGAGAATTGTTTCTTTGGATATCGCTGTGAACTATTGTCATGATATGAAGTTGTTCAAAATGAGTCGCAGAAATATCGGACAAGCTGGTAAAATCTTGGCTGACAGTGCTTATCAAGGGCTCATGAAGATATATCCTCAAGCACAAACTCCACGTAAATCCAGCAAACTCAAGCCGCTAACAGCTGAAGATAAAGCCTGTAACCATGCGCTATCTAAGGAGAGAAGCAAGGTTGAGAACATCTTTGCCAAAGTAAAAACGTTTAAAATGTTTTCAACAACCTATCGAAATCATCGTAAACGCTTCGGCTTACGAATGAACTCGATTGCTGGTATTATCAATCATGAACTAGGATTCTAGTTTTGCAGGAAGTCTAGTTTTACAATCTACAAGTTGATTCACTTTCTATTATGTATTATTATGATAGTGGTAAACAAAACAGAGAGGAGTTCTATATGACACCAGAAGAAGTCTATATGACAGAGTGATTGGAAAAGCAAATCACCTGCTTTCAGGGGAAAAGTTTCCAGCATCGCAGACGCTACAAGGTCTTGGAGATTGCTGAGATTGTTTCCGGTTTTTTGATTGCGATTTTTTGTGCCATTCCCATGCCGGGCGATCACTATCGCCTTGTCTCTGTTGTGCTTTCAAGCATGGGGTTGCTTTGTGAGGGATTGCTTGGTATTTATAATAGCAAGGAACACTGGATATCCTATCAGAAGGCAGCGCAACTTTTAGAACGAGAAAAGTTTCTCTACCAGTGTCTGACTGAGAAATAAATACGCAGGTGAAAGCAAGCCTTTTACATTCTTTGTCAAGACCTGTGAAGGGATAATCTCTGACGAAATAATCAAGTGGGAAGGCATCCAGTCTAAAGAAGCGGGTGTGCCTGCGGAAACTCCACTCCAATGCAAGAAAAATCGAGGGGGGAAAAGAAAACCTATAGTCAGGGAAAGAATAGCCTGACTGGAAAGCAGTATGAAAAAATGGAATTTACAGCGTAAAACAACTCAAGGTCCGGTTTGTTTTTTGTGCTTAAAAGACAGGAACTTCCTTGAAACTTGAGTTTGTCTCGGTGCATTTGAAAGAAAACTCAGTTTAGACGGAGACTGTTAAACAAGCTTATGGTCTAACCAGTACGGATGTGGTTGAGTAGCTAGTAGATGGTTTTTTAGAAATGGAAAGAGTGCAGATTTCAATGTTTCAACACCTAAAGGAAGATAACTAGGAGGTGATTAAGGTTAAAACAAAACGGATAAATGGTGGTTTATTTTCAGGTCTTATCGCTGATGTCGACGAAGAAATCATGAATAGCGATGACAATCGTTTAGCTATCGATAGGATTGTCATCCAACATAATGGCGGTTTGAGCGATGAAGGAGCACCTGGTATGTATCTACAGGCGTTGGTACCTCTGCTTATTACCAGGCTTGGACTATCCAGAGCATGGTTTTTGCCCTGTAGGAGTCTTTGCCATCATTGATACCCAGGAAGCAGACGGCTACACTTGAGGCTTTCTGAAGTCAGAAAAAAGCTGGCTGGCCTTGGAGTTCACAGAAAGAATTACTTAGAACATAAGGAGAAAAATAATTGTTGAAATTGATACAAAATAAGAAAAAAGGTGGAGAGAAAGCCTTTCGCTACTCTCTCAGAAAATTTAAATTTGGCGCGGCATCGGTTTTAGTCGGACTTACATTTTTGGGTCTTGGTGCGGAGTCAGTGTCTGCAAGCTTTGAAACGTTAGGAAATGTAACCTATCTTGGTGACACTGATTCCGAGGTTCAAGAAACGAAGAAATCAGTTAAGGTAACTACTGAAATAACGAACAATGGACAACATGTGAAGTATACAGTGATTTTTAATGAGCAGCATGAGAGATGGAGCAGACCTGGGCTCACTGTCTGGTTGCCAAAAGGTTTGGATGCATCTACAATTAAAATCAGAACCTATAACAGCGATGCTGTGACGGGGGGAGGAGGACGACCATGGAAACAAATTCATGATCGGAATTTAGATAGTTTCCCAGGTGCTACAAGAACGTTGGTTAAGAATCCAGAGTTAGATCCTAAAAACAGAGGAAGATGGGATGAATTTTGGAGTAAAATAACAGGAACTGGCCAAGGTTCAGAGATTCCTACTCAATGGAAAAATCAAAATTTATTAGCCTATGGTCTCGATTCTTGGGAAAATATTTCAAGGAATGCCTATAAGTGGGAACTTGAAGCGGATGTTTTGCCCGGTGTAACAATTTCGCAAATGCCTTTTGTGGCAGGGATGAAGAATCCAACAGGATACCCTCGATACGTCGCAATAGGAGCAGATGAACAATTCGATACAGATGGTGATGG
>NZ_VMMS01000045.1:0-23307 GCF_013277315.1 Streptococcus sp. 2106 | reverse complement strand
TTTCAATCTACTATACTTTACTTTGTCAAAAATACTCTCAACCTTGATTCTCTCCTTAGATAGCGCATGGTTACAGGCTTTATCTTCAGCTGTTAGCGGCTTGAGTTTGCTGGATTTACGTGGAGTTTGTGCTTGAGGATATATCTTCATGATTCCTTGATAACCACTGTCAGCCAAGATTTTACCAGCTTGTCCGATATTTCTGCGACTCATTTTGAACAACTTCATATCATGACAATAGTTCACAGCGATCTCCAAAGAAACAATTCTCCCTTGACTTGTGACAATCGCTTGAGCCTTCATAGCGTGGCATTTCTTTTTACCAGAATCATTCGCTAATTGTTTTTTAAGGCGATTGATTTTTACTTCCGTCGCATCAATCATTACCGTATCCTCAGAACTGAGAGGAGTTCTTGAAATCGTAAAACCACTTTGAACAAGAGTTACTTCAACCCATTGATTCCGATGGGTTAAGTTGCTTTCGTGGATACCAAAATCAGCCACAATTTGTTCATAAGTGCGGTATTCTCGCACATATTGAAGAGTGGCCATAAGAAGGTCTTCTAGGCTTAATTTAGGTTTTTATCCATCTTTTGCGTGTTTAATTTTTAATACAGCTAACATCTCTTCAAAAGTCGTGCGCTGAACACCAACAAGACGATTAAATTGTGCATCAGTTAGTTGTTTACTTGCTTCATAATTCATAGAACTATTATACCATATTTTGTTTCGCAGGAAGTCTAATAATAATATTTATCTTTCCTATCGAACACTTTCTATTTCCCAACTTTTCCAACCTTTAAACCGTATAGCTCCTTGTTGGTCAGTTCGGTAAACTTTGCTATTGATACCTTCCAGTCGGGTCAAAGTTTCCTGATGGGGGAGTTTCGTTCGATTGTTCTTTCCAACTGAGATGAGAGTGATCTCTGGTTTGAGCTGTTCTAGAAAGGCTGAACTTGATGATTTTTTAGAGCCATGTTGGCTAGCTTTCAAAACATCCACCTCTAGGTCAGGATATTGCTTCAGCATGTCCTTCTCTCCTTTCTCCCCCAAATTTCCAGTAAAGAAAAAGTGCTTATCCAAGAATTTCCCATACAGAACCAGTGAATCTTCATGACCTCCATCTCCAATTTTCCTTGGAGATAGGACTTCTAGCTGACTTCCAAAAATGGGTAAGTTCTCTCCCACTGACACACTACGCACCTTGGTTTGAGTCGCCTGTAGTTCTGCCACAAATTCCTTCTGTTTTAGACTGCCTTTGGACACTAAAATTTCGCCTACATGGAAAGCCTTGGTCACCTCCAACAAATCTCCAACATGTTCCTTGTCCGTATTTGTCAAAATCATCTGGTCAATCTTGGCTACTCCTCGACTTTTTAGATAGGGAATTAAGGTTCGCTGAGCATTACTGGTCGTCGTCTTTTCTTGCCATTTTTCAATTTTCTTATCAGATTCTGCCTTACCACCGACATCTATGAGAATGGTTTTACCAGTTACATCCCGTAGGAAAAGACTTTCGCCTTGCCCCACATCCAGCATGGTAATTTCATTTTCCAGTGGATGCTTGATCAGGAAAAAGAGACCTGTAATCAATAAGCTCAATACCGTTAGCTTTTTAATGTTTTTTCTCAAATCATAGACTAAAGCCAAAGAAATTAATAGTAGTATCAACAGCCATGCATTGGGTTGTCCAAAGACCAGAGGTCTACTTGCCACCTGTGATACCAAGCGAATCATTCCCTCCAACCATTCAAAAATAAAATTCAGCTGAATAACTGGATAGAGAAAGGAAAGGGCAAATAAGATAGACAAGAGCGGTAAGAAGACCAAGTCAAATAGAAAGGAAAAGACAAAGGTCAAAAGAATGGACCAAGGTTGAAATTCCGCAAAATAGAAGGATAGAATGGGCAAGATGCCCAAAGAAATGACTAGACTTTCTCTGGCAACAGCCTTGAGTCTATCCTCTTCTTTGCCGGTCATGGTCAGGATAAAAGCATAAGCGCAGGACAAGACTCCTCCTGCTGTCAAGAAAAGGTTGGGCATGACAATAAAGAGAATGAGCACCGTTAAGGCAAAATTATCCAAGCCCTTAACACCATGTTGAGCCAGTAACTTTTGCAGGAGACTGCGAATGACCGAGGCTGAAAATCCTGTCAGCCCTGCGTAGATAAGGGAAAAGGGATAAATCAGCCATTTCAACTTTTCTTGGGTCAAGCCCAATCGAAAGAGAAGTTTCTTAAATCCATCCATGAAAAAGCCTACCTGCATACCCGACAAGGCAAAGAGGTGGATAATTCCTAGACTGGAATAAAGCTCATTCATCTCCTCAAAATCTGTGTCCAGATGCCCTAACAAGAGACCTGTCATGTAATTGCGCATAGGGTCTGGAAAATGTGTCTTAATCCAAACTACAGCCTTTCGGCGTACACTGGACAGGTTTTCACCTACATTCCAACTGCCAACCTTTTGAAGTGACTGGATTTTTTTAATATTGATAATCTGGTAAATTCCCTGAGTCTTCAGATAGGCTTGGTAGTCAAAGCCACCAAAATTTCTCTGCCCTTCTGGCTTCGAAAGTTTTCCTTCTAGTTCTATCTCATGAAGGTCTGTTAAGGCGTGAAATTGCTCTTTTTCATTCTGGGACTGAAGTTTATAATAGACTTGAAAAATGCGTCCATCAGACTTGCCACGAAAGGATAGACTATCACCATTGACCTTAATAGTGTCTGGTAAAATCCGTACCCTTTCAACAGAATCCGCCAAATTTTGACTCGCTCGACTCTGTTGCCAATTTTGAAACAGAAACCAGAAGCCAAAAACTCCACAAATCACTAGAATTTTGCCTGCTGATTTCCACGGAAATTGGATAAAGAGACAGACTAGCAGAAAAACAAAACCTAGCAGTGCGAGATAAGATGCTGAGAAAATGGCGTAGTAAATCCAGAGCAATAGAAAACTCAGGTAAATTAGGGGAATGGGGAAATTCTTAATCCAGTGTAACATAATCTTTTAGCTTTTCTATTGTTTTGCCACCAATGCCAGAGACTTTCTTGAGTTCATCAACCGACTTGAATTTCCCATTTGCCTCACGATGATCGATAATATCCTGAGCTCGTTTTCCTCCCAGCCCCTTGACCTGCTTGAGTTCTTCCAGACTGGCCTTGTTGAGATTGACCTTCTTTTCCTTGCTTGTTGAAGAAGCCGCTCCAGAACCTGCCTGTTGACTAGCTACTTCTTCGCCCTTAGTAGGAACGTAAACCAGAGCCTCGTCATTAACTTTCTGAGCTAGATTGAGCAACTTGCTATCTGCTTGCTCTGTCAAGCCACCAGCCTTCTGAACAGCGTCATTGACTCGACTACCTACTGGCAAGTCATAAATCCCTGGAGATTTGACAGCACCTTTGACATCTACTATGATTAGATCTTGTTCAAGGGGTTCTTCCTTCACTTCCTTTTCTGTCGATGAATCCTTGGAAACAGCTGCAACTTCTGCCTGCAAATTCCTTTCTTTGACAGGTGGGTGTGGAGCTGGTTTTAGCAGGAAAAATCCGCCGACAAGCAAGCCCAAAGCAGTACAGATGACAATGATTTTATACTCTTTGATTTTCTCGATAATTGCTTCCATATTTTCTCCTCTCTTAGATTATTCGTAAGAGAAAGAAAAAACAGTTGAAAATTTCTTCTCAACTGCTTATTTATTTGCAAAATAGTCTTCCTTGGTCAAGGCATAATGAACTCTTGTCACGATTCGGCCTTCTTCATGCTGGTCCATACAAGCATAAGCTTCTTCGTGGGAAAAACGCATGCCTGATTTCTCCATGACCTTTCCTGACGCGGGATTAGCCTTATCGTGTAAAGCAACTAACTTATTCATTCCTATCTTCTCAAAAGCTAGCTCAATTACGGCACGATTGGCTTCTGTCGTCAATCCTTGATTCCAATACTTTTTATTGATAATGTAGCCAATAGCTGCCTTCTTAAGAACAGGATCAATCTTGTGCAAGTCAATGGTTCCGATAAACTTGCCGTTATCTTTTAATTCAATCCCCCAGCGTCCCAAGGGATTAGCCAAGTAGAACTGAGCAATATTATTCTTGGTTTCTTCTACATTTTGATTGGTTGAAAAAGTGTAACGTGTATTATCCTTGTCCGAGGCATAGTCAAACATTGCTTCCGCATCATTCAAAGTTACAGGTCTAAGCAACAAACGCTCCGTTTCTATAGACGGATACTGGGCAAATTTCACAAATATTGATTCCATACGTTTCTTCCACTTGAAACCTTTCTAATCTAATATAAGGATATTGAATAAAACATTTAAAAAGCAAACTTATAGTAGATTGAAATAAGATATAAACAAATCAATCAGGAAAGTCAAATTAATTTCTAAAAATGTTTTAGCAGTCACAACGTACTATTCTAGCTTCAATCTACTATAGATTTAGTATTGAGATAACTTTAAGTACAAAAGAACTATCCTTCATATAGAGGTTGAGGATCTAATTCTTCACTCTCTTCTTTTTTAACCGGTTCTGGTTCATAAGCTCGGATAATCTGAGCGACAACTGGGTGGCGAACCACATCCTTGGCTGAAAAATGAACAAAGTCAATCTGGTGAATGTTCTTGAGTTTCTCTTGGGCATCAATCAAACCGGACTTGACATTGCGTGGCAGGTCAATCTGACTGATATCTCCATTGACAATCATCTTAGAATGAAAACCTAAACGAGTCAAAAACATCTTCATCTGCATAATGGTCGTATTTTGCGCCTCATCGAGAATGACAAAGGCATCATCCAAGGTCCGTCCACGCATATAGGCAAGGGGCGCAATCTCAATAATTTCACGCTCCATGAGTCGAGTTGTTTGGTCTTTCCCCAGAATCTGATACAAAGCATCATAAACAGGTCGAAGGTAAGGATCTACCTTCTCCTTAAGATCACCCGGAAGAAAACCTAGACTCTCTCCTGCTTCCACCGCTGGACGTGTCAAGATAATCCTCTTGACTTGCCCACGTTTAAGTGCAGTCACTGCTAAGGTCACTGCAAGAAAGGTCTTCCCTGTACCTGCTGGCCCAATTCCAAAGGTCACATCATGCTGTTTAACACTGTCCACATAAAGTTTTTGACCTAGTGTTTTGACACGGATAGGCTTCCCTGTATTATCCTTGATAATTTCTTCTTCATAAAGGGCGACAAATTTGTCGATTTCATCGTTTTTGACCATGCTAATCGCAGTCACTACATCTGGTGTGCCGACTGTCATTCCACGATTTACCAAAACCATCAAGGCTTGAATAACTTGTCTAGCTTCCTCACAAGCTGACTCCCCCCCCAAGACTTGTACAATCTCTGTACGAGCATGAATCACCACATCAAGCTCTTCTTCCATCAAACGAAGATGGCGCTCATTGGAACCAAAAAGATGAAACAGGTCATCTGGATGACTCAGTTGAATGTCTATTGAATGTTCCTTCAAATAAAGAACCTCTCTAATCCTTTTATTTCTTTTTATTATAGCAAAGGGATGGAGAAATTACTAGCCCAAACCCAATGAATCATGCTAGTGTTCTAAGTATTCTTGCCAGATAGCGTCAAAGTCTCCTAGGTTAAAAGAGAAACTGGCATGTTCTTCCAAAAAGCGACTCACCTCATCAAAATCATCTGTGTGTTTTGGAAAAGCTGATTCTTCAAAGGCTAGGTCTGCTAGGATAGCTTTGGGACTGTTACTTTTAGGATTGCGCTCGGTCATGAGCCAAGTGTAAAATGATTTTCTCATATGTCACCCTAGATCAATTCTGTCCCAAACTGGTCTTGCTTGATTTTACCAGCCTTCATAAGACCACCTAAAGCTTTCTTGAACTGACCTTTAGAAATGCCAAAGGTTGCCTTGATGTCATCTGGAGATGACTTATCATTCAAGGTCATGAAACCGCCATTGCTTTCCAAATAAGTCAAAATCATCTGGGCATCATTTTCCAACATTTCAAATGAACGTGGTTTGAGGGAGAGGTTCAGAGTGCGGTCCACTTCGCGGAAACCAATGACACGCGCATCTAAAACTTGCCCTAAACGTGGCTCTGCATAGCGCTCGCTAGGATGGATAAAACCAAGCATGTTATTTTCTGGCAGGTAAACAAAAGTTCCTGACAGCTTGAGGCGGTATACAATGGCTGGCCAGTTTTGGTTCTGCATGTTGTTGTAGGCAGGTCGAGCCAGACGTTGGAAGTCTTCTTGATAAGCCAAGAGTCCCCAGATACGATCTTTCTTGTCCACTTCAAGACGGATGTAGAGTTGATCACCCTTCTTAGGCCAGAGTTCCTTGAGCTCAGGGAGAATATCGAGTGACACAACGATTTCCTTGTCAGGAAGGCCTGTATCCACAAAGACACCCAAGTCTTTACGAACTTCTGTGACACGTCCCCAACCAAATTGGTCCTGAGTGGCAGTCACTTCTAGAGTTGTCAAGCGGAGTTTTTGCTTCATATCCGTGTAGGCAAAACCTTTAACCGTATCCCCTACTGTATGTTGACCTTCTTCCTTGGTAAGAGCATAGGTCTGGCCATCCTTTTGCACAAAGTAAAAACGGTCGTTTTCATCGATGATGAGTCCAACGATAAAACTTGCAAGATTTGTATTCATATTTCCTTCTTTCGAACAAAACTCAGCCAGCAATGCCAACTGAGTTTTTCTGTTTATTTTTAGACTTCCAAGAGTTCTTTCTCTTTGTTGGCAGTCATGTCGTCGATGTGTTTAACAGCATCATCTGTTACTTTTTGAATGTCTTTTTCAAGAGTCTTCAATTCGTCTTCAGTGATTTCTTTTGCTTTTTCTTGTTTCTTAGCTTCATCCATAGCGTCACGACGGATATTACGGACAGCCACTTTAGCATTCTCACCGACCTTCTTCACTTCTTTAGCAAGGTCACGACGAGTTTCTTCTGTAAGTGCAGGGATAACCAAACGAATAACAGAACCGTCGTTAGCTGGTGTGATACCAAGATCAGAAGCGTTCAAGGCACGTTCGATGTCTTTCAATGAAGACTTGTCAAATGGGGTTACCAACAAAACACGCGCTTCTGGAATCGTAATTGAAGCAATTTGGTTAAGAGGAGTTTCGACTCCATAGTATTCTACATGTACACGGTCAAGCAAGCTTGCATTGGCACGTCCAGCACGGATACCACCAAATTCACGAGCAAGTGATTGGTGAGACTGGGTCATTCTCTCTTTAGCTTTTTCAATAATTGCGTTAGCCATAATCTTTCTTATTCCTTTTCTTCGATATTATTTGAAACTGTTGTTCCGATATTTTCACCAAATACGACACGTTTGATGTTGCCTGGTTGGTTCATGTTGAAGACAACCAAGTCAATGTCGTTATCCATTGAGAGGGTTGAAGCTGTTGAGTCCATGATACGGAGACCTTTATTGATAACGTCACGGTGGGTCAATTCTTCAAACTTAACAGCTGTCTTGTCTTTCTTAGGATCGGCATTGTACACACCATCTACACCATTTTTAGCCATAAGAATGGCATCTGCTTCGATTTCAGCTGCACGAAGGGCCGCTGTTGTATCTGTTGAGAAGTATGGTGAACCAATTCCGGCACCAAAGATAACGATACGGCCTTTTTCAAGGTGACGAAGGGCACGTCCACGTACGTAAGGCTCTGCCACTTGTTGCATTGCAATGGCTGTTTGCACACGCGTATCAACCCCAACTTGTTGCAATGAATCTGCCATCACAAGAGCATTCATAACAGTCCCAAGCATTCCTGTGTAATCTGCCTGAACGCGGTCCATTCCTGCTTCTGCAGCAGGTTCACCACGCCAGAGATTTCCTCCACCAATAACAAGGGCAATTTCGATACCTAAGCTATGAACTTCTTGAATCTCTTTTGCGATTGTTTGAACTGTTTGGATATCAATCCCTACGCCACGTTCACCGGCAAGGGCTTCACCTGATAACTTGATTAAAATACGTTTATACTTGGGATTCGCCATTTTCACTCTCCTTCTTTTATCCTACCTATTCTATCACAATTTCTAAGATTTTTATAGTATCATGAGCAATTTTTTGAAAAAAATTAGACAGTTAAAAATTCCTCTAAGTCAGAAAGAGCACGCTCTGCAATTTTTTCATAACGAGCCTTCTTATCACGGATACGCTCGCCTTCCAACTCCTTGATAATTCCGAAATTGACATTCATTGGTTGGAAATGTTTGCTGTCGGCATGGGTGATGTAATGAGCTAAGCTTCCAATCGCTGTTGTTTCTGGGAAAATTGCCTCGCTTTCTCCCTTGAAGAGACGGGCCGCGTTAATTCCCGCAACCAAGCCTGAAGCTGCGGACTCAACATAACCTTCCACACCCGTCATCTGACCAGCAAAGAAGAGGTTTGATTGTTTCTTAGAACGGTAAGTCTGTTCAAGGAGATTTGGTGAATCCATGTAAGAATTGCGGTGCATAACACCATAACGAACAAACTCCGCATTTTCAAGACCTGGAATCATTTGGAAGACACGCTTTTGTTCTCCCCATTTGAGGTGGGTCTGGAAACCAACGATATTATAGAGGCTACCAGCAGCATTATCCTGACGAAGTTGCACAACCGCATAAGGTGTTTTAAATTCTCCATCACGAGGTCCTGTGTAGTCATCCGGATACTCAAGACCGACTGGCTTCATAGGGCCATAAAGCATAGTTTTAATGCCACGTTTGGCCATAACTTCGATTGGCATACATCCTTCAAAGTACTTTTCTTTTTCAAAAGAATTGAGCGGTGCTTCTTCCGCATTGACCAAGGCTTCATGGAAATCCATAAACTCTTGCTTGGTCATTGGAGCATTGAGATAGGCTGCTTCTCCCTTATCATAACGAGATTTGAGATAGACCTTACTCATATCGATAGTGTTGACATCGATAATAGGCGCTGCTGCATCATAGAAATAGAAGCCATCGCCATTATTAAGGGCATGAATCTTTTCAGCCAGGGCATCGCTAGTCAAGGGACCAGTCGCCACAACTGTAATAACATCTGTTGGCAATTCTGTAATTTCATCACGCACCACTTCAATCAAGGGGTGGTTGACCACTTTTTCGGTCACCATTTGAGAGAAACCATCACGATCCACCGCAAGGGCTCCACCGGCAGGAACACGTGTAGCCTCAGCAGATTCCAAGATAACAGAACCCAAGCGACGCATTTCTTCCTTGAGAAGACCAACTGCATTTGTCAAAGCATCCCCACGCAAAGAATTGGAACAAACCAACTCAGCAAAATTGTCTGTTTTGTGCTGAGGAGTCGACTTGACACCACGCATTTCATAAAGTTTAACTGGAATACCACGCTCTGCGATTTGGTAAGCTGCTTCAGAACCTGCCAAACCAGCACCGATAACATTGATATAAGATTGAGACACGACACTAATACCTCTTTGGGAGTGTGAAGTTAAGATTCACATTGAAAAAGCCAATCAGACTTACGAGCTTTCGAGTTTCTTGGCTCAGGCTGAAAAAGTCCATTGGACTTACTTCGCTCTCGAATTTCTTGGCTCAAGCTGAAAAAGTCCCCCGGACTTTCCTCGCTCTCGAATTTCTTGGCTCAAGCTGAAAAAGTCCCCCGGACTTTTTCACTCCCACAAATCTTTCTATTTTTTTCTTCTACTAGTATAACAAAAAAAGGGAAGAAGGCAAACTTCCCTGTTTATACTAAATGAAAATCAAAGAGCAAACTAGCCGCAGGTTGCTNNCTGACGAAGTCAGTAACCACACCTACGACAAGGCGACGTTGACACGGTTTGAAGAGATTTTCGAAGAGTATTAGTCATTTTCTTGATTTTCTTCCCAATCATGGTAGGCAGCGTAGAGCTGGCTTTTATTCCACTGGTAAATCTTAGCGACTTCCTTGATAGCTTGATTTTTCTTCATGCCTTGCTGGATACGGGCTTGGATTTCTAAGAACAAGTCCTCCTCGTCTTTTTCCTCCACATCCTGACTGGCACCTTCAACAATGAGAAGGCATTCTCCTTTAAGTGGCGTTTCAGCAATGCTTTCCAATAACTCAGAAATGGTACCGCGTTGGTATTCTTCATAGATTTTAGTCAATTCCCTGACCAAGACAACCGAGCGGTTACCGTAGACTTCTAACATATTTTCCAACGTATCTGCTACACGATGAGGCGATTCATAGAAAATCTGAGTTTCAGGATAATCTTTTTTCGAGTCGAAAAATTGCTTTTGCTGGCCTGATTTTCTCGGTAAAAAACCATAAAAGATATGTGGCTGTGGCGCTAAACCACTAGCGATCAAGGCAGAAATCCCTGCAGAGGCACCCGGAACTGTGACAACAGCAATATCTTCCTCAATGGCTGCCTTAACCAAATCATGTCCAGGGTCTGATATGCTAGGCAGACCCGCGTCGGATACCTGAGCAATACTTTGCCCTGCTTTCAAGAAACCAATCAAATCAGGAATTTTTTCCTTGGCATTGTGCTCATGAAAACTAATCTGCTTAGTAGAAATATCAAAATGCTTGAGCAATAGACCTGTATTGCGCGTGTCCTCAGCAGCAATCCAGTTCACCTCTTTCAAGGTCTGGATAGCTCGAAAGGTCATATCGTCTAGATTGCCAATCGGCGTTGCCACTAGATACAGCTTGCCATAAGGAGACTGCCCCTTAAAACTTTTTTGAATCTGCATGCCTACTCCCTGTACAACAACTCGTCACAGAACATACATTCCTCGTCCTGCTCTCGACGTTGTCCATAAAAATCATTACATACGTGAAAACCATCTTTATAAATGCGACGGACACTTTCACGAACATGCTTAGCCTTGACAGGAGCGTCTGCCTCCACCTCACCCAAGCGTTCGCGTAACTTACTATTTTCCAAACGAAGAGCTGTATTTTCCTCTACCAGGCTCTTGAGATTTTTCTTGATGGCTTCCACATCGGCCAAGGTTACCAATAACTGTTGGGAAAAATCATCCAGCGCATCAAATAATTCTTTTTTGTCCATAAAACAGCCCTTTCCTTTCTTTATTATTCATTTTTGAGTTTATATTTCTTTCAAGACCAGATATTCCATGGCATTTTGAAAGCTGACATTAGCTTGCCACATTTTTCTAGCTTCTAGCAAATCTTGTAAAATCACTCTTACTCTTGCTTGTAGGATATCTTGTCCACAGAGAACTTCAAGAATCCGTAAAACCTGATCTTGTTTTTCCTTATCATCTGCCAAGCTAGCTAGTTTGGCAACTTGCAAATAACTTTCTTTTTTCTTAGCCACTAACCACGTCATCAGGCGTTCACTCTCATCCACCAAATTCCAAAAATTTGCCTGATTTGCCAGTTTTTCTGCTTCAGCTCTCGATTGACTAAACTGGGCTAAAAGAGTTGCTTTTTTCTTGACCAGACCTGCTTGTTCTAATTGATGGATGAGCTTTTCTTCTTGCTTTTTAAAGTGGAAAATCTGGGTTCGACTGCGGATGGTCGATAAAATCTTTTCCTCATCTCTGGTCAAGAAGAAAATATAAACCTCACTCTGGGGTTCTTCGATGACCTTGAGCAGAGAATTGGCTGCATTAGGATGCATTTTCTCAGCTTGCTCGATAATAAAGACCTGTTGCTGACTTTCAATCCCTGCTTGAGAAAACTGCCCCACCAATTCTCGAATACGTTCTGTCTTGATGACCTGATTGACTGGCTTAATCAAAGTGACATCGGGAAATTCTCCCTGTTCAATCAGCTTACAATTCCTGTATTTCTCACACGGCAAAACGCCTACCTTATCCGTGCAAAAGAGGCTCTTAGCCAAAAACTGCGCCATTTCTAAGCTTCCAAAGAAGCCTGAAAATAGATAGGCATGATTGAGCTGGTCTTGTTCTAGGATACGGACAAAGCGGTCAAACTGATCTGGCTGCCAAGCCTTTAGTTGATCTTGTTTCATCTTGTCAAGCCCATTCTGTCAAACAAGACAGCCTTGGTAGTTTCCACAACCTGCTCCAAAGGGAGACTCGCATCAATCTTGACAATGCGATTTCTTTCTTTGTCCAGAAGAGAAAGGTAGCCTTGACGGACTTTCTTGTGCAATTCCAACCCTTCCAAGTCCAGACGATTGACCTCGCGATTGCTATTAGCAGCAATGCGAGCCAGTCCTTCTTCCACCTCAATATCAAAATAGAGTGTCAAATCGGGTTTGAGGCCATCTGTCGCAAACTGGTTAAGCCAGTCAATGGCTTCAATGTCCAAACCACGACCAAATCCCTGATAGGCAACAGAACTATCAATAAAACGATCCATAATGACCAACTTACCAGCTTCAAGTGCTGGGAGAACTTTTTCCACCAAGTGCTGTCTGCGACTGGCGATATAGAGAAGAAGTTCTGTCTTCGCATCCATCTGAGTATGACTTGGATCCAAAATCACTTCCCGAATCTTCTCCCCAATCAAGACTCCGCCAGGTTCACGGGTCGTCAGCACCTCTACCCCTGTTTCCTCTAAAATTGGGAGCAGAGCCTCTAAAACACTGGTCTTTCCTGCTCCCTCTGGTCCCTCAAGAGAGACTAAAAATCCTTTTGACATGTCTAACTCATTTCTTTTTTACTACTTCTATTCTATCAAAAAAATAGGGGTTTGTGACAATCTTTTTGTTTTCTCATTTCAACAACCATAAAAGAGGCAGATAAAGCCACCTCTTATTTACCAAGTTTTTTAGTTCGTTTGTAGGCTTTAGTGACTGCCTCCATGACCGTTCCTCGAAAAGCATTCGCTTCTAGGCTCGCTACACCAGCGATAGTCGAACCGCCTGGGCTACAAACTTGGTCTTTCAAGACCCCAGGATGTTCTTGGCTTTCTAGGACCAATTGCCCAGCTCCTACCACAGTTTGGGCTGCCATTTTCAGTGCTATTTCTCGTGGCAATCCTGTCTGAACACCCGCATCTGCCAAGGCCTCAATAAAGAGATAGACAAAGGCTGGTCCACAACCTGCAAGACCTGTCGCCGCGTCGATTAATCCTTCTCCTAGTTCAACCAAGAGACCAGCCTTAGTTAAAAGCTGACAAAATAGCTCACTGTCCTCAGCCCTGCAATTAGAAGACAAGGCATAACTAATCACTCCTTGTCCGATAGAAGCAGAGGTATTGGGCATCATACGAATAATTCTGTGCTGACTTGGAAGAAGACTAGCGAGTTTTCCCAAGGTCAATCCAGCTGCCATCGAAATCAAAAGAAGACTCTCTCGTTTTTCAAGGATAGTCTGGTATTGAGAAAGCAAGTCTGAGAACTGAGCAGGCTTCACTCCTAGAAAAATCACATCTGCTTCTGCAAACATTTCTTCATTGCTGGAAGCCTGACCACCAAAGTCTGCAATGA
Organism: Streptococcus sp. 2106; assembly: GCF_013277315.1. Taxonomy (NCBI): domain Bacteria; kingdom Bacillati; phylum Bacillota; class Bacilli; order Lactobacillales; family Streptococcaceae; genus Streptococcus; species Streptococcus sp. 2106. Next base: position 9,931 of record NZ_VMMS01000045.1, on the reverse strand, counting down.
AAGCATCTACCTTAGCTTGACTACGATTGGCAAGGAGAATCTCATCTGACGTCCTAGTCTGCAAGACAGATTTTGCCAAGCTAGCACCCATATTCCCCAAACCGATAAATCCAATCTTCATCTCTTACTCCCTTATCTGTCCATCACCAGTAACCACATACTTGTAGCTAGTCAACTCTTTCAAGCCCATGGGACCACGCGCGTGCAATTTCTGAGTAGAAATTCCCATCTCACATCCAAGACCAAATTGTCCTCCATCTGTGAAACGAGTTGAGGCATTAACATACACCGCTGCAGAGTCCACTTGATCTGTAAAGTAAGCTGCAGCTTCAGCATTTTCCGTTACAATGGCATCCGAATGATGGGTACTATGGGCTTCAATATGGGCAACCGCTTCTTCTAAACTGCTCACAACCTTAACAGCTAAGACATAGTCTAAAAACTCGGTGTCAAAGTCTTGTGCCTCAGCTGCTTGACCTGAAAGAAACTGACTGGCTTTCTCATCCAAGCGGAATTGAATTGGTTCCAACCCAGCTTCTTTACGCTCTGCAACTAGAACTTGCTCCAAGCGAGGAAGGAAGCTTGCTGCCTTGTCTTCATGAACAAGTAGAACCTCCACGGCATTGCAGACAGAAGGACGACTGGTTTTGGCATTGTTGATGATAGACAGAGCCTTGCCTTCATCCGCATCCTTATCGACATAAACATGGACAATCCCAGTTCCGGTCTCGATAACAGGTACGATAGCATTCTCAACCACTGCATTGATCAAGCCAGCTCCTCCACGAGGAATGAGAAGGTCTAGATAGCCCTTGGCCTTCATCATAGCATAACTACTTTCACGGCTGGTATCTTCCACCAGTTGAATCACATCTGGATGAATAGTAGTCGTCTCCAAGCCCTTCTTCAAGACTGTGACAATAGCATGAGCTGTTTGATAGGCATCCTTACCACTACGAAGAACAACCGCATTTCCACTCTTGAGAGCCAGAGCAGCTGCGTCAGACGTCACATTTGGACGGCTTTCATAGATAATACCGATAACGCCCATAGCCACACGTTTTTTGGTGATAACTAAGCCATTTTCAAGATGATTGGTTTCTAAAACTTCACCGATTGGATCTGGTAAAGCAACCACTTCACGAATCCCTCTTGCCATCGCTTCTATACGTCCTGCATCCAAATAAAGACGATCCAGCATCACATCTGAGATTTTACCTTTAGCCGCTTCCATATCGAGGGCATTGGCTGCTAAAATTTCCTCAGTAGCTGCTAATAAGTAATCAGCCATGGCTAGCAAGGCTTGGTTTTTTACCTCTTCACTAGCTGTATTGATTGATTTTTTAACAGCCTGTACCTGTTCAAATTGTTCTTGTCTACTTACCATAGTTTACCTCTAAAATTCTGTAAAGAGTAGTTGGATTTCAGGAGTAATGGAAATCCAGTCATCACGGTGAATCAAGACACCCTTGGCTTTTTGAGAACGCAACATATCCTCCAAAGCAGATGCACCAAATTGCACACGCCCTTTTCCAAGTGATTTTCCACTTTCCTTGTCAAATACTGTCACGATATCACCGTAAGAAAAGGCGCCTTCTGCTTCAACGATACCAGATAAGAGAAGACTCTTTCCATGTTGAGAGAGAGCTTCCGCAGCCCCTTTATCAACCCAAATAGAACCTTGACTCTGAGCATAAAAGGCCAGCCATTGTTTCTGGGTACGAAGCCCCTTCTCTTGCGCAACAAAGTAGGAACCATCCTTGGTCTCCTCAGCCGCTTCAATCATGGCATCTGACTTCAAGGATGAGCAGATATAAACAGGAACACCCGATTCTGTCGCAATAGTTGCAGCTTTGATTTTGGTTAACATGCCCCCAGTTCCGTTTGACGAACCAGCTCCACCGGCCATATCGATAATCTCACGATTGATAGTCTCGATTTGCTCCAAACGTTTGGCTCTTGGATCTGAATTAGGATTTCCTGTATAGAGACCATCTACGTCTGTCAAGAGGATCAAAAGGTCTGCTTGGACCATGGCCGCCACCTGTGCACTCAGAGTATCATTGTCCCCAACCTTGAGCTCATCAATAACAACACTATCATTCTCATTGATGATAGGAATCGCCCCACGGCTAAGTAAAACCGACAAAGCCTGATGGGCATTTTTATAACGACGCTTATCTACAAAGTCATCCTGGGTTAGCAAGATTTGTGCAGAAACGATTTGGCGCAAGAGAAGATTGGTCGTGTATTCTTCCAACAAAAGCCCTTGTCCTACCGCTGCTGAAGCCTGTTTATCAGCAATTTTAGTCGGACGCTTTTTAAATCCTAAGGCTCCAAAACCAGCCGCAATGGCACCTGAAGACACCAAAATCAACTCATGACCAGCCTCGTGCAGCATAGCCAACTGCTGGGTAATATCCTTTACCTTACTACGTGATAAACTTCCATCCTCATTTGTCAGAGAAGAAGTACCCACCTTAAAGACAATCCGTTTGTATTTCATAGTCTCACTCCGATTATTCATATTTATCCATTATAACATGAATAACAGGAAATAGAAAAGAGTTGATAGGAAAAAGAAGGCCCTAAAACCTTCTTTTCTACTACTGTTCTGATTCCGATTTGTTTACACTCGTTTCAGAGCTTTGTGAAGTTGAGGATGTCAAATCTTGACTAGTTGAAGAATTTGTAACACTTTCATGTTGACTCGTTTCTTTATTTTCAAGATCCTTTTTCACTACTTCTTTGGATTCTGTTATTTCTGAATGACTTGTAGTTTTAATTGTAGCAGATTTCTCGATCGGAACATCCACTAACCAGGCACCACTTGAATCCACAGTATAGCCTTCTGGTGTCTTACCATTCACAAGTAATTGACCATTTTCTTTCAAGAAGTACCATTTATCCTTGTCTTTAATCCAACCTATAGCTCGTGAACCATCTGTCTTGTAGAAATACCAATCATTTGCCTTTTTAAGCCAGCCTTGCTTCATAGCTCCTGATTCTTCTAGATAGTAATGATGTCCAGCAACTTCTATCTCACCTGTCTTCATGATACCAGTAGAATCCATATAGTACCAGGCTTCTTTATCTTTTACCCAGCCCGTTTTCATTTCCCCTGATGGAGCAAAGTAATACCATTGCCCCTTATATTGAAGCCAACCTGTCTTCATAGAGCCATCAACATCCAAATAATACCACTGCTCTTTATCTTGAATCCAACCAATTTCCATCTGGTTTTCTTTGTTAAAATAATACCAGATTCCAGCGATTTTCTTCCAATTTTTAGCAGCAACACCAGAGTTTGTCAAATAGAACCAACGATTGTTCCATTTTTTCCATTGATTCTGTAATAAGATACCCGTTTGGTTAAAGTAATACCATTCACCCTTAATTTCATTCCAACCGACAGCATATTCTCCTGTAGAATCAGGCGCTTGATACCACCAGTTTCCATATGAACTCTTATGCCAACCAGCTTGAAAACTTGGAATAGGCTTGTAGGAAGTTGAAATGTTTACTAAACCGTCTTGTCGAATATCAAAAACTGTTGCATCATAGTCTTTGCTGGCTGCGTTGATTCTCTCAATTCCTCGTTCTTTGAGCCAATTAACATACTCACTATCAACACCATTTTTCCAAGGTAGACTATCCGAAGTTTGAACAATCAAACTCGGACTCAAATTTTTAATAAAATCCTTGGTATTTGATTTGTTGGTATCATGGTGATGATTAAACTTCATCAAATCAACTTTTCCAATGAGAGGTCCATACTTATCTTCCGCTCCATGCACATTATCTAAGTCGCCCCCAAGGTAAATTTTCTTACCATTGACTTTTACTACGCTAATCAAGGAATTGGAATTATCATCCCAAATTTTCTTTAATTCACCTGATGAATCTGTTTCATTTTCATAATTATATAGTTGAATATCCATGTCTCCAAACTGAAAATGAGCATCTCCTTGTGTGATATTTTGAATAACTGAAACACCTTTTTCAGCAGCAGTCTTTAAAACCTTATCATAGCCATACAGATTATCCCAAAGACGTTCAGGCTTAGTAATACGATTATCACTATATTTCTTAAGATAGACTCGGTCAACTGGATAGGTAGACAGTAATTCATCAACATTTCCAATATGGTCACTGTGGGTATGGGTTACCAAAATAAAATCAAGTTTTTGGACACCCAATTCCTTCAAACGACGAAAGACACGGTCTGTTAGAACATGCTTATAAGTTGTATTGATACCCTGTCTCCATGGATAACGAGAATCACTTCCATCTGGGAAATCATAATCTTCTCCTGTATCCACCATGGCAAAATGTCCATTGCTTTCAAGAATAATCGCATCACTGCCACCTTCATGAACATTTATAAAGTGGATTTTATTTCCTGAACTTTCTTGAGCTTGAACATTTCCATACCATGACAAGCCTAAAAAAGCGCCTGCAAGTGCTAAACTAATCAATTTCTTTTTCATTATTACTTCCTCAATCTCTCCAATGTTTCCTTAAAAATTGCTGGGATATCTGCTGTAAATTCTAAGGTCTCACCTGTTCTCGGATGAGTAAAACCTAGAGTCTTGGCATGAAGAAATTGTCCATGCCCCTTAAGTGTCTTACGAGGACCATAGACTTCATCACCAGCGACTGGATGACCAATATAAGCCATATGGACACGAATCTGATGAGTGCGACCTGTCTCCAGCTGCAACTCCACTAAGCTATAATCACCAAAGCGTTCTAAGACGTGGAAACGAGTCACTGCAGGCTTCCCTTTAGCAGTCACAGCCTGTTTCTTACGGTCTTTTTCACTACGACCAATCGGCGCTTCAATCACACCACGATCATTTGGTAGATTTCCATGAACAATCGCCCAATATTTGCGGAGAGACTTTTTATCCTTGAGTTCTTGAGCAAGTGCTAGATGCGCCTCATCATTTTTAGCAATCATAAGAAGACCTGACGTATCCTTATCAATACGGTGAACAATTCCCGGACGCAAAACCCCATTGATACCAGACAAGTCCTTAATATGATACATAAGGGCATTTACTAGGGTTCCACTAGTATGACCAGCACTCGGATGCACAACCATCCCCTGAGGTTTGTTAACGACGGCCACGTCCTCATCTTGGTAGATGGTTTCTAGCGGAAGATTCTCAGCCACATACTCTAAAACCTCTGGTTCTGGCACATGGTAAGTGACGACATCGCCCTCTTGGACTGTGTATTTAGCTTTCTTGACTTGACCATTGACCAAGACCTGGCCTGATTTGATTTGTTCATTCGCGAGACTGCGTGATAATTCTGTCAAATCCGACAAAGCCTTATCTAGACGCAGGCCACCAGTTTCAATTTTAATTTCCATTTATTTCCTCTTTTAGCATTGCAATCAATAAAATAATCACTCCAACAGTCAGATAGCTATCCGCCACATTGAAAATTGCAAAATTGATAAAGTCAAGGTGAAACATATCCACAACAAAGCCCTGACTCACCCTGTCAATAAAGTTTCCAAGACCACCTGCGATAATCAAGGTCAAACCCAAGACCATCCAGAGTGAGTCCTCCATGTGTTTATGTAGATACCAAATGGCACCTACCACGACAACCAGAGTAATGACAGCGAATAACAACTGCTGATCTTGTAAGATAGAAAAGGCTGCCCCTCGATTTTGCAGGTAGGTCAAGCTGATGAAATTGGGGATCCAAGAGCGCACTTCACCCAGTGGAATCTGCCAGACGATATAGGATTTGACTAACTGATCTAGCGCAATCAAAAGCAGTACAACGACTGCCACTATTCCTCTTTTTTTCATGATTTCCTCTTCTGATCAAAATATTCTTGCATGACTTCTACGAAAAGAGTTCCAGCCTGACTAAGCTCCACTTCCTCACGTTTAACATAGACCATGCGATTATCTAGGTTATCCTTGAGACGAATAACTGTAATGCCATTAACACTATCACTATCTAAAAATCCAGAACCAGTCGCATAAGCATCCGTCCTCTCCAAAATACCATTCAAGGTAGCACGGTCTGTCACATTAAACATCTGTGAGCTCGCACTAGTATCAACAAAGTTCTCTGAATAATAAAGGTACTCGTCTTTCTCTTGAGTAAAACGAACTGTCGGTAGATCCGCTAAATCCTCCATGACCAATTCCTCTTTCTGAGCTAAAGGATGCCCCTCACGGAGATAAATATGGGTATGGAAGGGAATTAGTTCAATAACCTCTAGGCCTAACTTTTCAACCCGTTGCATAATCCCTTTTTTATTTTGATTATTGAGGTAGATAATCCCAATCTCACTGTGACCTTGCGCTACTTCGTCTAAAATTTGAACAGTAGTTGATTCAAAAATACGGAAGTTCTTATAATCAGGATAGCGCTCTGAAAAGGCCGTAATGGTTGGTGGCAAGAAGTCATAGTGCTGACTGGCAATGGAAAATTCATCCTTTTCTTCCTCAGGATGGGCATACTGATTTTGAAAAATATCAAATCCTTTAACCAATTCTTGCGCTTTTTCATAGAATTCCATACCACGACGAGTCAAGAAAGTCCCTGAGCTGGTCCGACGGAAAATCTTAAAACCCAATTCTTTTTCCAAATCACGAACAGAAATAGACAGACTCGGCTGACTAACATACATCTTTTCAGCAGCTTCACGAAAAGTACCGCTATTGGCAATGGCCACAACATAGCGTAATTGTTGAATGTTCATCTTCTACCTCCAACTTCTTTATCTTTTCATTATACCATATTTTAGAAGTTTTCCAAAAAGGAAAAAAGAACATCCTATTCTTCTTAACCTTCTTAACTATCTTCACTATCTGCCTTTCTCAAGCCAACCTTATTTTCAAAATCAATTCAAAAAATAACTGGATACACACCACTCCAATATCGAAAAGAAAAACGTTGACTATTTGTGAAAAAAGAAAATGCCGGAAAGTTCCGACATTGTTTTAGTAAGCTAACTTCCTGAAAATAGGAGTAACCATACATTCCAGAAGGCAGTGATATTGATGAGAATATGAACTAGTATTGGATAGTAGAGATTTTTTGTCATGCGATACAGTAGAGCTAAAATGAGACCTCCACTAGCATAAATGAAAAAAGCAAGAGGAGTTAAAGCAAAATTGATATGAATATAACCGAAAATAATAGCAGAAAGCAAGACATCTCCGTACCAAGGCGAGTTTTTGAAAAAGGTTGTCATAAGCACACCGCGATAAATCAATTCCTCAGCAATAGGGCCGATGAAGCAAGCCATGAGCAAGAAATAGGGTAATTCCTGTCTCCCTATCATTTCTATCGTTTCATTCAAAGAAATTTGATTTGAAGACGAGGGTATGAAATAAGACAAGAGGACGTCAGACATATACAAAATGATGTAACCCAGTAAAAGGTAGATAAAGTGCCTCAGCTGCCATTTGAAATGAAAAGTCTTCTTTCCTGCAAAAACTAGTAGATAGATGACCGCTAATAAAAGACCTCCACTCTCCATCCAAAGCAGAATCTGAAAAAATTCACGACTTGCTGGTAGATAGGGCTTTGCGAGGTGATTGAAAATTCCCCAAAACCAAGTTGATTTGTAAAAAATTAAGGATAATGCTAGTAAAATCTGAATAATCCGTTTTTTCATATTAAATCCTCTGTTTTCTCCATATTCCTAATAAATTTTACTTAAAATCTCGCAGGACTTCCTTTGCAAAGATGATTGCCTCCTCCAATATATCCTAAATCATAGGTTCCTCTAGGACAAAATCCATGAACCGGCATAGTTAATACCGGCTCTATTTGCCAAGGAAAATAACCATTAGGTTCTTTTCCATAGGGATCTGCTCCACCTTGTATCAGCTCTAATTCTTCATTTGTTAGATTTATATTTTTTGTCATTAAAATCATGATATATTTCCTCCGTTATTGTTTAGATTAGTTGAGTAATCTGATACTCATACCTACTTACAAAAAACTATTATATTAAGTTGGTTTTTTAATTTGTCTAGTTGCAACGTTGACAAGTTTAGTATAACATATCTTGGCCAAATATCCTCTTCAAATCATGAATTGTCATCAAAACGTCCTAAACTGCAAAATCAATTAGCTCCTGTCCCTTTGACCGTCATCTTCTCCAAAATATGTTATAATAATACCAAAAGATAAAGAAGGAAGACCTATGATTAAACTACTAGCCTTGGATATGGACGGAACCCTCCTCGATGAAGCCAAGGAAATTCCACAAGCTCACATTACTGCTATTCACCAAGCTATTGAAAAAGGTGTCAAATTGGTTCTTTGTACGGGTCGCCCGCTTTTCGGTGTCCTCCCCTACTACAAAAAACTGGGGCTTGGCCTCCAGAATGAGTATGTGATTGTTAACAATGGTTGCTCAACTCACCAGACAAGTGACTGGGGACTAGTTGACTGGCAAGAACTTAGTCCAGCAGACATCGAATACCTCTATGATCTAGCTGAAAAAAGTGATGTTCAGTTGACTCTTTTTGATGAGAAACATTATTTCGTCCTCGGTGGCAAGCCTAATCAAGTCATCCAGAATGATGCCGACCTAGTCTTTTCAGACTTGACTGAAATTTCCCTTGAGGAAGCGACTAGTGGTAAATATCGTATGTTCCAAGGCATGTTTTTGGGCAACGAAGAACAAACAGACGATTTTGAGCAGCGTTTTGCTGAGGAACTCTGCCAACGATTCAGTGGAGTTCGTTCGCAGTCTGTCATTTATGAAGCAATGCCGCTTGGAACGACAAAGGCTACTGCTCTTTCACGACTAGCTGAGATTTTGAAGATTGATTCCTCAGAGATTATGGCCATGGGCGATGCTAATAACGATATCGAAATGCTCCAATTTGCAGGGCTTGGGATTGCAATGGGAAATGCCAGCGATTATGTCAAATCTCTTGCGGATGCCGTTACCTCAAGCAACGAAGAAGACGGCGTTGCGCGTGCTATTGAGAAATATATTCTATAAAAAAGAAAAGCAAATAGACAGAAGTTACTGCTATTTGCTTTTTTGCTAATATTTTAATACTCATCTACTTTCAAAAAGCATTCTAGTCCATCTCCGATTAACGATGGACGTTATCACCTCCTTCTCCAGTCCTTGTATAACATCTTGAAGTTGATTCATGACATCTTCCAAAGTTCGAAAGGCTTTATTCTTAAATCCACGTTTACGAATCTCTTTCCACACTTGTTCAATGGGGTTCATCTCTGGTGTGTATGGAGGAATAAATGCAAAGCCAATATTAGTCGGAATCTTTAAGGTACTTGATTTATGCCATATGGCATTGTCCATAACGAGTAAAAGATAATCATCTGGATAAGCTTGTGAAAGCTCTTCTAAAAAGGCGTTCATCCACTCAGTATGACATCCACCAGCGATTAAGAAAAATGATTCGCCTGTATGGGCATCAACAGCTCCATAACAATAGCAAAATTCTCGTATATAGTGACTATGGACATGTGGACCTACTCCCATTGGAGCCCAACAAGATCCCAGTTTACTGATTCTACCGAAACCAGCCTCATCTTGGTACATCAAGCGAACCTTACGAAAATGCCTACTGGTTTTAAAGCGCTTTCTTGTCTTCTTGAATTGAGATTTTATTTTTAGACGCGACAATGGTTTGAACGTCTGCTTTCTTGGGATGTTCTGGACGTGGCCTAATATTTCGCCAACCATGGCGCTTCAAGAGTTGATAAAAGGCATCACGTGTGTAGGAAGGACCTAACTCCTTTTTATAAGCCTGAAATAAGGCATCAATTGTAACAAATTCTCCTGCCTCTGCAGCCTTCAAATGACGGGCAAGAAAGGCTTTCTCTTCCTCAATTGTCATATATGCATGGTTACGACCACCACGTATTTCTTGAAGGAGAGAGTCGAGTCCGAACTCCTCAT
>NZ_VMMS01000044.1:0-1837 GCF_013277315.1 Streptococcus sp. 2106 | reverse complement strand
AATTGTTTTTTAGGACGATGGATTTTTACTTCCGTCGCATCAATCATTACCGTGTCCTCAGAACTGAGAGGAGTTCTTGAAATCGTAACACCACTTTGAACAAGAGTTACTTCAACCCATTGACTCCGATGGGTTAAGTTGCTTTCGTGAATACCAAAATCAGCCGCAATTTGTTCATAAGTTCGATATTCTCGCACATATTGAAGTCGCCATAAGAAGGTCTTCTAGGCTTAGTTTAGGTTTTCGTCCCCCTTTTGCGTGTTTACCTTGATAAGCTGTTTTCAATACAGCTAACATCTCTTCAAAAGTCGTGCGCTGAACACCAACCAGGAGCTTAAATCGTGCATCAGTTAGTTGTTCACTTGCTTCATAATTCATAGAACTATTATACCATATTTTGTTTCGCAGGAAGTCTATTCAAGCTAGTCCCACTTCAATCCCACATGTTCGTTCATTTCTTTATAGGCTGTATCAATTCGTTCCTTAGTCGCTTCATCTAACTGGTCACGATGACTGCCACCCTCGATAAAATCTTCCAAGATATAGGTTTGATAATGATATAAAGGATAGCCTTCTGGTGAAAAGGTTCCCTTTGGTGTTCGATTGACCCAAGTAGGATGAGCTTTAGCTGTTCCGATAGTTGTTTTTCCATCCTTCTTCTTAATGGTCACATCCATGAGAACACCACGTTCAGTCCACTTAGCATTTTCTTCATCTCCCATAGATTCAATCCGTTGATTGGAAATGAAGTTCCCCATTGAATAGATAATGAGTTTCTTGTCTCCATCTTTTTCAACCGTTTCAGATGGTTCCACAACGTGAGGATGCCCTCCAAAGATAATATCCGCCCCCCAATCAATCATCTTGTGATAAAGAGCTTTTTGTTCCTCAGTTGGTTCCAATCGATACTCCACACCCATCTGAGGCATGATAATGGTGATATCTGCCTCCTTTTCTGCCCGTTCAATTTCAGCCTTCATCTTATCTTCGTTTAAATCTGAAAGATAACGATTATAGTCTTCCTGAGAAATATACCGTTCAATTCCATTGAATCCATAGGAATAGGCCAAAAGAGCAACCTTGATTCCATTCACTTCCTTAATGACCAACGGAGCCTGATCACGTGGTTCATGCGTATAAACTCCGATTGGAGTGATTCCAGCTTTTTCAATAATATCGGCCGTTGAAATAACTCCCTCAATTTGCGAATCCAAAATATGATTATGAGCTAAATCTAGCACATGATAACCTGCATCCTTAATGGCATCCATAACTTCAGCAGGAGCATTAAAGAGAGGATAACCTGCTAAATAATGATCCTTATTGATGGTTCCTTCAAAATCGCCAATAGCTAAGTCTGCTTGCTTAAGCCAAGGAGCCACATACTCAAAATTCTCATGAAAGTCATAGGTACCGTCTTCTTTTTTAGCTGAAAAGAAAAGTCCATCGTGGTAGAGCAAATCCCCGTGGGCCATAATTCTGGCAGTTTTTTCCTCTTCCTGCTCCTGAGACTTTTGCTTAGTCCCCTCTTGAGAAATAGTATCTCGTTTTTGACTGGTTAAAGGGATTCTTTGGAAACTTTCAAACAACAAGACCAAGCCCATTGATAAGGCAACTGCTAGCAAGAGTACCGCCACAAATCCTTTATTGCTCCACCTGCGATAACTCCTAAAAAAGTTTACCAAGCCCTTCATAAAACGAAAAGCTAAACCACCCTGACTTCTATCTTGTCTTCTTTTCATCTTCATTCTCCCTACTTTCTTATGCAAGCCTTTTCTTTTTATTATATCATAGATAAGTAATTCTTTCACAATTGATACTCCCGACTTTATCACTT
>NZ_VMMS01000043.1:0-12367 GCF_013277315.1 Streptococcus sp. 2106 | reverse complement strand
AATTGTTTTTTAGGACGATTGATTTTTACTTCCGTCGCATCAATCATTACCGTGTCCTCAGAACTGAGAGGAGTTCTTGAAATCGTAAAACCACTTTGAACAAGAGTTACTTCAACCCATTGACTCCGATGGGTTAAGTTGCTTTCGTGAATACCAAAATCAGCCGCAATTTCTTCATAAGTTCGATATTCTCGCACATATTGAAGTCGCCATAAGAAGGTCTTCTAGGCTTAGTTTAGGTTTTCGTCCCCCTTTTGCGTGTTTACCTTGATAAGCTGTTTTCAATACAGCTAACATCTCTTCAAAAGTGGTGCGCTGAACACCAACAAGACGCTTGAATCGTGCATCAGTTAGTTGTTTACTTGCTTCATAATTCATAGAACTACTATACCATGTTTTGTTTCGCAGGAAGTCTAATAAATAAAAACTCTTTAAAATTTTGTTGGGAAAATGGGAAAAGATATAAATGGAAACTTAGTATAACACTTGGAAAACTCTGTAAAAATAGTAAGTCAATTCATGCCTCGTTTTTTCTCTAGGGATGGGCGGCTATATTTCTATGACCATTTGTCGTAATAAACATCCCTACCAAGGGTCAATAGAAATAAATTCAACGAAACTTTTGCTGTCAGATTTAGATGCCCAACTTGTCATTTATACTCTTTCATATAGGACTTTCTATAAGGATGGAAAAAAGAAAGGAAATTTGGTAAGATAGGAATATGGATTTTGAAAAAATTGAACAAGCTTATACCTATTTACTAGAGAATGTCCAAGTCATCCAAAGTGATTTGACGACCAACTTTTATGACGCCTTGGTGGAGCAAAATAGCATCTATCTGGATGGTGAGACAGAGCTAAAACAGGTCAAAGAGAACAATCAAGCCCTTAAGCGCTTAGCGCTTCGCAAAGAAGAATGGCTCAAGACCTACCAGTTTCTCTTGATGAAGGCTGGGCAAACAGAACCCTTGCAGGCTAATCACCAGTTTACGCCAGATGCTATTGCCTTGCTTTTGGTATTTATTGTGGAAGAGTTGTTTAAAGAGGAGGAAATCACTATCCTCGAAATGGGTTCTGGCATGGGAATTCTGGGCGCTACTTTCTTGACCTCGCTTGATAAAAAGGTGGATTACTTGGGAATGGAAGTGGATGATTTGCTGATTGATTTGGCAGCTAGCATGGCAGACGTGATCGGATTGCAGGCTGGCTTTGTCCAAGGAGATGCCGTTCGTCCACAAATGCTCAAAGAAAGCGATGTGGTCATCAGCGACTTGCCGGTCGGCTATTATCCTGATGATGCCGTTGCGTCGCGTCATCAAGTTGCTTCTAGCCAAGAATATACTTACGCCCATCACTTGCTCATGGAACAAGGGCTTAAGTATCTCAAGTTAGACGGATACGCTATTTTTCTAGCTCCGAGTGATTTGTTGACCAGCCCTCAAAGTGATTTGTTAAAAGGGTGGCTGAAAGAAGAGGCGAGTCTGGTTGCTATGATTAGTCTGCCTGAAAATCTCTTTGCCAATGTCAACCAATCTAAGACTATTTTTATCTTACAGAAGAAAAATGAAATAGCAGTAGAGCCTTTTGTGTATCCACTTGCTAGCTTGCAAGATGCAAGCATTTTAATGAAATTCAAAGAAAATTTTCAAAATTGGAGCAAAGGTACTGAAATATAAAATAGATTTTGTTATAATAGTTGAAAACGCTTAAAAGAGGTAATTGATAATGACAAAAACAATCGCAATAAATGCAGGAAGTTCAAGTTTAAAATGGCAATTATACTTAATGCCAGAAGAAAAAGTATTGGCGAAAGGCTTGATTGAACGTATCGGTTTGAAAGATTCAATTTCAACTGTAAAATTTGATGGCCGTTCTGAACAACAAATTTTAGATATCGAAAATCACACACAAGCTGTTAAAATCTTATTGGATGACTTGATTCGTTTCGATATTATCAAGGCTTATGATGAGATTACAGGTGTTGGACACCGTGTTGTTGCGGGTGGAGAATATTTCAAAGAATCAACAGTTGTTGAGGGGGATGTTTTAGAAAAAGTTGAAGAGTTGAGTTTGTTGGCTCCTCTCCATAATCCAGCCAATGCAGCAGGTGTTCGTGCCTTCAAGGAATTGTTGCCAGACATTACCAGTGTAGTTGTTTTTGATACTTCCTTCCACGCAACTATGCCAGAGAAAGCTTATCGCTACCCTCTACCAACAAAATATTACACAGAAAACAAGGTTCGTAAATACGGTGCTCATGGTACAAGTCACCAGTTTGTAGCAGGAGAAGCTGCAAAACTCTTGGGACGTCCATTAGAAGACTTGAAGTTGATTACCTGTCATATTGGTAACGGAGGCTCAATTACAGCTGTGCAAGCCGGCAAATCTGTTGATACTTCTATGGGCTTCACTCCTCTGGGTGGTATTATGATGGGAACGCGTACAGGGGACATTGATCCAGCTATCATTCCTTATTTAATGCAATATACAGAGGATTTTAATACACCAGAAGATATCAGTAGTGTTCTTAATCGTGAATCGGGTCTTTTGGGAGTTTCTGCTAATTCTAGCGATATGCGTGACATAGAAGCTGCTGTAGCAGAAGGGAATCACGACGCTAGCTTGGCTTATGAAATGTATGTTGACCGTATTCAAAAACATATCGGTCAGTACCTTGCAGTACTAAATGGAGCAGATGCCATTGTTTTCACAGCAGGTGTTGGTGAAAATGCAGAAAATTTCCGTCATGATGTAATCTCAGGAATTTCGTGGTTTGGTTGTGATGTTGATGATGAAAAGAATATCTTTGGTGTGACAGGAGACATCTCAACAGATGCAGCGAAGATCCGTGTCTTGGTTATTCCAACAGATGAAGAATTAGTCATTGCCCGTGATGTTGAACGCTTGAAAAAATAAGTGAAACTAAAAAAATATTCAATACAAGGAGTTGGGAAAGTTATTTTTCCAGCTTCTTTTTTTAAACTTAACTAGCTTTGAAAGGTAGAAGTCATAGATAGCGGTGGATGATTTTAAGAAGCGTTATAGTGGATTGAGATATAGTACATTGAGTCAAGAATAGGATACATCGGTTTCTGAAATATTGTTAAAAATGAGGATGAATTTCTCAATCAATTTGTTCATATTCTATTTCAATATACTATAAAATGTGAATAAATTAATTAGCTGATTTCAATGCATTTCTAAAAATGTATTAGAAGTCGTATTGTGCTGTTGTAATTTAAATTTGCTATAAAAGTGATAAAAGATAACTTATTTCCAATTTTCGCTTAGAATGACAGGTAGCATCAATTAATATTTTATATTATGTCAATTTTTGATTGTATCCGCTTACAATTTATGCTATAATAGTACAGTAATAAGTTATAAGAGCTGTTGTATCGTTCTTGGTTTATAGTTATGGAGGTAACATCATGGGTACTATTATGGAATTTGCAACAGAAAAACAGATTGAATCATTTCTTTCAACTTGTCATATCGAGGGACAAAGGAATTTTCTGATGGCTTTTAAGAAAAAGACATGGCTGAAATCCTTTATTGATTTTTTCATTATAGGAGGAGTCTACTATGTTCAGTCGAGTGTGAAGCCAAAGATTATGTCATTCACATCTAAGGGGATTTACTTGATGGACATTAGTGATGTAACTGAAAATCGGCCTAATCAAGTCATTGAAATGTCCTGAAGTCAAGTTGAATATTTTAGTTATAACACAGTCTTGAACACAGTTAGAATTAAATGGCACTATCAAAGTGAACAGTACATCTTTTCAGTAGATGTAGGTAATATCAGTCAACATTTAGGACAGTATCAATTTAACAAACAACATTATGACTATTTAGCACAACACGATTTCTTTCAGAAAGAGTGAATGACATGAAAAAGATAATTACAAAATGTATTGTTATTGCTACGACTTTGCTTATTATGGTACCGAGTTTTATAGGGATTGCATACGCTAATGAAACAAAGGTTCCAAATACAACTGTAGAGTATATTGATGTTGCCGAAGTAGAGAAGGATTTGAAATTCTTGTTTACAGAAGCGACGAGTTATGAGAATGGCGTTCTTTATGTTAATAAAGAATTATTGACAGAACGCTATGGCACTTTAGCACCGTATATTGTAATGGGCATTGAACGTATTTATACAGAGCCTAATTTGGTTCAAAACTTGCAAGCCTCTTTACAAGATAGAGATTTTGTTTCATGTATGCGTGATGAGTTGATTGGTATGATTCCAGGTATGGAACTTGTTGATTTAATGAGAGGGGACATTATCAGTTATATTCAAGGTAAAATGTGGGGCAAAGCTGCCTCATATATAGCAATGGAACTTGCTAAATTTGGCATGAAGAGTAACGTTGCAGGAATCGTTGCACAATTAGGAATCTCTGCTGGAAAATGTGCTATTTGGGGTTAGTTATGCTTAAATACTTGTAATTAAGAATGTTAAAATGATAATTCTGTCTTTAATGAATGTGATAAAGTGGTTGGAAAATAAATTTTCTAACCATTTTGTCGTTTTTAGTGTTTACAGGGAAAATGACTTCAAATTTTTTAAGTTTTAAGTATAGACTGTTACGGGAACGGTAGACATTGTGACAATAAGAAAGAGAATGAAAGCACGACGAAAAGGATTAAAAAATAAACAAGAGAATATTGGTAGAATTGTCCAAAACCTTGCTATGATTGGCTTTTTTGAAAAATATGGTATAATAGTAGTAATTTAATAGATGGAGTTGAGTTTTGAAGAAAAACTTTCGTGTAAAAAGAGAGAAAGATTTTAAGGCGATTTTCACGGAGGGGACAAGTTTTGCCAATCGCAAATTTGTGGTCTACCAACTAGAAAACCAGAAAAACCATTTTCGAGTAGGTCTATCAGTTAGCAAAAAGCTGGGGAATGCGGTCACTAGAAATCAAATCAAGAGACGAATCCGACATATTATCCAGAATGCAAAAGGGAGTCTGGTAGAAGATGTCGACTTTGTTGTCATTGCTCGAAAAGGGGTTGAAACCTTGGGATACGCAGAGATGGAGAAAAATCTACTCCACGTATTAAAATTATCAAAGATTTACCAGGAAGGAAATGGGAGTGAAAAAGAAACTACAGTTGACTAGTTTGCTAGGACTGTCTCTATTGATCATGACAGCCTGTGCGACTAATGGGGTAACTAGCGATATTACAGCCGAATCGGCTGATTTTTGGAGTAAATTGGTTTACTTCTTTGCGGAAATCATTCGCTTTTTATCGTTTGATATTAGTATCGGAGTGGGGATTATTCTCTTTACGGTCTTGATTCGTACAGTCCTCTTGCCAGTCTTTCAGGTGCAAATGGTGGCTTCTAGGAAAATGCAGGAAGCTCAGCCACGCATTAAGGCGCTTCGAGAACAATATCCAGGTCGAGATATGGAAAGCAGAACCAAACTAGAGAAGGAAATGCGTAAAGTATTTAAAGAAATGGGTGTCAGACAGTCAGACTCTCTTTGGCCGATTTTGATTCAGATGCCGGTTATTTTGGCCCTGTTCCAAGCCCTATCAAGAGTTGACTTTTTAAAGACAGGTCATTTCTTATGGATTAACCTTGGTAGTGTGGATACAACCCTTGTTCTTCCGATTTTAGCAGCAGTATTCACCTTTTTAAGTACTTGGTTGTCCAACAAAGCTTTGTCTGAGCGAAATGGCGCTACGACTGCGATGATGTATGGGATTCCAGTCTTGATTTTTATCTTTGCAGTTTATGCGCCAGGTGGAGTCGCCCTATACTGGACAGTGTCTAATGCTTATCAAGTCTTGCAAACCTATTTCTTGAACAATCCATTCAAGATTATCGCAGAGCGCGAGGCTGTAGTACAGGCACAGAAAGATTTGGAAAATAGAAAAAGAAAAGCCAAGAAAAAGGCTCAGAAAACGAAATAATAAGGAGGAATCTGGTAATGGTAGTATTTACAGGTTCAACTGTTGAAGAAGCAATCCAAAAAGGATTGAAAGAATTAGATATTCCAAGGAAGAAGGCACATATTAAAGTCATTTCTAGGGAGAAAAAAGGCTTTCTTGGTTTATTTGGTAAAAAACCAGCCCAAGTGCATATTGAAGCGATTAGTGAAACGACTGTTGTCAAAGCAAATCAACAAGCTGTAAAGGGAGTTCCAAAACAAATCAATGATTTGAATGAGCCTGTTAAAACAGTTAGTGAAGCGACCGTTGATTTGGGTCATGTTGTAGAGGCAATTAAAAAGATTGAGGAAGAAGGCCAAGGTATTTCTGATGAAGTCAAGGCTGAAATCTTAAAACATGAAAGACATGCCAGCACTATCTTAGAAGAAACTGGTCACATTGAGATTTTAAATGAACTTCAAATCGAGGAAGCGATGAGGGAAGAAGCAGGCACTGATGACCTTGAAACTGAGCAAAATCAAACTGAAAATCAAGACTTGAAAGAGATGGGCTTGAAGGTCGAGCAAAGTTATGATATTGCCCAGGTGGCTACGGATGTGACTGCCTATGTTCAAGCGATTGTGGATGACATGGATGTTGAAGCTACACTTTCAAATGACTATAACCGTCGTAGCATCAATCTACAAATTAACACCAACGAACCAGGTCGTATTATCGGTTACCATGGTAAAGTCTTGAAGTCCTTGCAACTGTTGGCTCAAAATTATCTTTATAATAGCTATTCAAGAACCTTCTATATTACAATCAATGTCAATGATTATGTTGAACACCGTGCAGAAGTCTTGCAGACCTATGCGCAAAAATTGGCGACTCGTGTTTTAGAAGAAGGGCGCAGTCATCAAACAGATCCAATGTCAAATAGCGAACGCAAGATTATCCATCGTATTATTTCACGTATGGATGGTGTGACTAGTTACTCTGAAGGTGATGAGCCCAATCGCTATGTCGTTGTAGATACAGAATAAGTAAAATCAGGGTTGACCTGATTTTTTGCTAGCTAGAGGAGATGAAACGGATGTTGAATAAGATAAGAGACTATTTAGACTTTGCTGGTTTGCAGTACCGTAATCCTGATAAAGCGGGAGCAGAGCGAGAGAAGATGCTGGTATTCCGCCACAAAGGGCAAGAGGCACGAAAGGCTTTTACAGAACTGGCAAAGCCTTTCAAGCAAGCCATCCAGAATGGCAACTCCAACAGACTAGTCAGTGGATGAATCAGGCCCAGCGTTTGAGACCGCATTTTTGGGTTTATCTACAGAGAGACGGACAAGTGACAGAACCTATGATGGCCTTACGTTTGTATGGGATATCTACTGACTTTGGAATTTCTTTGGAAGTCAGTTTCATCGAACGTAAGAAGGAGAGCAAACTTTAGAGAAACAGGCCAAGATTTTAGACATTCCAACCGTTAAAGGAATTTATTATCTAGCTTACTCTGATGGCCAAAGTCAACGGTGGGAGGCGAACGAAGAAAAGCGTCGCACTTTAGTCGAGAAGATAGGCAGTCAAGAAATCCGAAAAGTGCTAGTTAAGGCAGATGTTTCTATGACAGAAAAGTCGTCTGAAGAAGAAATCGTAGAAGGCTTATTGAAGTCTTATTCTAAAATTCTTCCCTATTATCTAGCTACGAGAAAATAAGATAATTTGTAAAACATCATAAATCATACAGTCCAAGAGTGAACAGTCCGCTGTGTAATTCTTGGTCTTTTTGTTTGCGCTTTCGCATTATATAATAAACTTACAAAAACAATTCAAAAGGAGAACAATTATGGAAGTCGTTTCAAGTGTTCTAAATTGGTTTTCTAGCAATATTTTGCAGAATCCCGCATTTTTCGTAGGTTTATTGGTGTTGATAGGATATGCACTTTTGAAAAAACCTGCCCATGATGTTTTTTCAGGGTTTGTTAAAGCAACAGTAGGGTATATGTTGCTTAACGTGGGTGCTGGTGGTTTGGTTACAACCTTTCGTCCAATCTTAGCAGCTCTTAACTACAAATTCCAAATTGGTGCAGCGGTTATCGACCCTTACTTTGGACTTGCTGCAGCAAACAACAAAATTACAGCAGAGTTTCCAGATTTTGTTGGAACTGCAACTACAGCTCTATTGATTGGTTTCGGAATAAATATCTTGCTCGTAGCTCTTCGAAAGATTACGAAGGTAAGAACCCTCTTTATTACTGGTCACATCATGGTACAACAAGCTGCAACAGTATCTCTTATGGTTCTATTCTTAGTACCACAATTGCGCAATGCTTACGGTACAGCAGCGATTGGTATCATCTGTGGACTTTACTGGGCAGTTAGTTCAAATATGACTGTTGAGGCAACTCAACGCTTGACTGGTGGTGGCGGATTTGCGATTGGTCACCAACAGCAATTTGCAATCTGGTTTGTAGATAAAGTAGCAGGACGCTTTGGTAAGAAAGAAGAAAGTTTAGACAATCTTAAATTACCTAAGTTCCTCTCAATCTTCCACGATACAGTTGTTGCATCTGCTACCTTGATGCTCGTATTCTTCGGAGCCATTCTTTTAATCTTGGGTCCAGACATTATGTCTAATAAAGAAGTCATCACTTCAGGAACTCTATTCAATCCTGCTAAACAAGATTTCTTTATGTACATTATCCAAACAGCCTTTACCTTCTCAGTTTACTTGTTCGTTTTGATGCAAGGTGTCCGAATGTTCGTATCTGAGTTGACAAACGCCTTCCAAGGTATTTCAAACAAATTGTTGCCAGGTTCATTCCCAGCGGTTGACGTTGCAGCTTCTTATGGATTTGGTTCTCCAAATGCTGTCTTGTCAGGATTTACCTTTGGTTTGATTGGTCAATTGATTACAATTGTTTTGCTCATCGTCTTTAAAAATCCGATTCTTATTATTACAGGATTTGTACCAGTGTTCTTTGACAATGCAGCCATTGCGGTCTACGCTGATAAACGCGGCGGATGGAAAGCGGCTGTTATCCTTTCCTTTATATCAGGCGTCCTTCAAGTTGCTCTAGGAGCTCTTTGTGTGGCCCTTCTCGATTTGGCATCTTATGGTGGCTACCATGGAAATATCGACTTTGAATTCCCATGGCTTGGATTTGGATATATCTTCAAATACCTTGCTATTGTTGGTTATGTACTTGTGTGTCTCTTCTTGCTTGTTATTCCTCAACTTCAATTTGCCAAAGCAAAAGATAAAGAGAAATATTACAACGGTGAAGTTCAAGAAGAAGCTTAGTATCTAGAAAAGGAGAAATAAAATGGTTAAAGTATTAGCAGCGTGCGGAAATGGAATGGGTTCCTCAATGGTTATCAAGATGAAGGTTGAAAATGCTCTCCGTAAGCTTAATCAAACAGATTTTACAGTCAATTCATGCAGTGTCGGTGAAGCTAAAGGTTTAGCAGTAGGATATGACATCGTAATCGCTTCTCTTCATTTGATTCAAGAATTGGAAGGGCGAACTAATGGGAAGTTAATTGGGCTTGATAACTTGATGGATGATAAAGAAATCACCGAAAAACTCAGTCAAGCACTACAGTAAAAGGTTGGAGGGGGCTGGACAGAAACTGAGAGTTATCGTTTCTGTCCTTCTCCCTCTTTAAATAAAGGAGGCAGATATGAATTTAAAACAAGCTTTAATTGACAACGACTCGATCCGACTAGGTTTAGAGGCTAACGATTGGAAAGAAGCAGTCAAGGTAGCAGTAGATCCCTTGATTGAAAGTGGGGCAATTTTGCCAGAGTATTACGATGCTATCATTGAATCGACTGAAGAGTATGGGCCTTACTATATCTTGATGCCAGGTATGGCTATGCCCCACGCTAGACCTGAAGCTGGTGTGCAAAGTGATGCCTTTTCATTGATTACCTTACAAAATCCTGTTGTATTTTCAGATGGGAAAGAGGTATCTGTTTTGTTGGCACTAGCAGCAACAAGCTCAAAAATTCACACAAGTGTAGCCATTCCACAAATTATTGCCCTGTTTGAATTAGACGATTCTATTGCACGTTTACAGGCTTGCCAGACTAAAGAAGATGTCTTGGCTATGATTGAAGAATCTAAGGATAGCCCTTATCTCGAAGGATTGGACTTGGAAAGTTAGAAAGAGGAATAAAGAAATGACAAAAAGAATACCTAATTTACAAGTTGCATTAGACCATTCAGACTTGCAAGGAGCGATTAAAGCAGCTGTTTCTGTTGGTCAGGAAGTAGATATTATCGAAGCTGGAACTGTTTGCTTGCTTCAAGTTGGAAGTGAACTGGCTGAAGTCTTGCGTAGCCTTTTCCCAGATAAGATTATTGTGGCAGACACAAAATGTGCTGATGCTGGTGGAACAGTTGCTAAAAATAATGCGGTTCGTGGAGCAGACTGGATGACTTGTATCTGTTGTGCAACCATCCCTACTATGGAAGCAGCTCTAAAGGCTATCAAGACTGAACGAGGAGAACGAGGCGAAATCCAGATCGAGCTTTATGGCGATTGGACTTTTGAACAAGCTCAGCTTTGGCTAGATGCAGGTATCTCACAAGCTATTTATCACCAATCTCGTGATGCTCTTCTTGCTGGTGAAACTTGGGGTGAAAAAGACCTTAATAAGGTTAAAAAACTCATTGACATGGGCTTCCGTGTATCTGTAACAGGTGGTCTAGATGTAGATACTCTCAAACTCTTTGAAGGTGTTGATGTCTTTACCTTTATCGCAGGTCGTGGAATTACAGAGGCTGCGGATCCAGCAGGAGCAGCGCGTGCCTTCAAGGATGAAATCAAACGAATTTGGGGGTAAATCATGGTACGTCCAATTGGAATTTATGAAAAGGCAACCCCAACACACTTTACTTGGCTAGAACGTTTAAATTTTGCCAAGGAGTTAGGCTTTGATTTTGTCGAGATGTCTATTGACGAACGTGACGAGCGTTTAGCAAGACTTGACTGGAGTAAGGAAGAACGCTTGGAAGTTGTCAAAGCAATCTATGGAACTGGTGTTCGTATTCCTTCTATCTGTTTTTCAGGCCATCGTCGCTACCCATTGGGTTCAAAAGATCCAGTTCTAGAGGAAAAATCTCTAGAACTCATGAAAAAATGTATCGAATTAGCTCAAGACTTGGGAGTTCGTACGATTCAATTAGCTGGTTACGATGTTTACTA
Source organism: Streptococcus sp. 2106 (assembly GCF_013277315.1). Taxonomy (NCBI): domain Bacteria; kingdom Bacillati; phylum Bacillota; class Bacilli; order Lactobacillales; family Streptococcaceae; genus Streptococcus; species Streptococcus sp. 2106. The sequence continues at coordinate 1,258 of NZ_VMMS01000043.1, read as the reverse complement.
TGAGGAAAAGTCACCCCAGACACGCCAACGTTTTATCAAAAATTTGAGAAAAGCCTGTGACTGGGCTGAAGAAGCTCAGGTGGTACTTGCTATTGAAATTATGGATGATCCTTTCATCAATAGCATCGAAAAATATTTGGCTATAGAAAAAGAGATTGACTCTCCCTTCCTCTTTGTATATCCAGATATTGGTAATGTGTCTGCATGGCATAATGATATCTATAGTGAGTTTTATCTTGGTCATCATGCCATCGCAGCTCTCCATCTCAAGGATACTTATGCAGTGACAGAAAGTTCAAAGGGCCAGTTCCGAGATGTACCTTTTGGGCAAGGTTGTGTTAAATGGGAAGAAGCTTTCGATATTTTAAAGGAAACCAATTATAATGGACCTTTCCTAATCGAAATGTGGTCTGAAAATTGTGAAACAGTAGAAGAAACACGCGCAGCCATTCAAGAGGCGCAAGCTTTTCTCTATCCACTCATTAAGAAAGCAGGTTTGATGTAAGATGAATCAAGTAATCAATGCTATGCGTAAACGAGTCTGTGATGCCAATCAATCATTGCCAAAACATGGACTTGTCAAATTTACCTGGGGGAATGTATCTGAAGTCAATCGCGAACTCGGTGTCATTGTTATCAAACCATCAGGCGTGGATTATGACGAATTGACACCTGAAAACATGGTAGTGACTGATCTAGATGGTAAGATCCTAGAAGGGGATTTAAGACCATCTTCCGACCTCCCAACTCATGTGCAATTATATAAGGCTTGGTCAGAAATTGGTAGTGTGGTTCACACCCATTCGACAGAAGCTGTTGGTTGGGCTCAGGCAGGTCGTGATATTCCTTTCTACGGAACAACCCATGCAGATTATTTCTACGGTTCAATCCCTTGCGCCCGTAGTTTGACCAAGGACGAAGTAGAAGTGACCTATGAAAAAGATACTGGCCTGGTTATCGTAGAAGAGTTTGAACATCGCGGACTTAACCCGGTTGAAGTACCAGGAATTGTTGTACGCAATCACGGTCCATTCACCTGGGGCAAAAATCCAGAGAATGCTGTTTATCACTCTGTCGTACTAGAGGAAGTATCAAAGATGAATCGCTTTACAGAACAAATCAATCCAAGAGTTGAACCTGCTCCCCAGTACATACTAGAAAAACACTACCAACGTAAACATGGACCAAATGCTTATTATGGTCAAAAGTAAGAACGATGAAGGAGGAGAAAAAGATAAATTTATACTGGACTAAAATC
>NZ_VMMS01000042.1:0-3209 GCF_013277315.1 Streptococcus sp. 2106 | reverse complement strand
GCGCCAAAGGGGCTTTAGGAATAGGAGCTTTCACAATTTTATCACTCGGATTTTTCTCACTGCATGCTTGGCATTTGTAAGAGTGTTGGATATGATCTATGCGTTTTAATTGCGCAGGAATAAAGACTAATTCTTGGCCTTGAAGGCTCGCTCCAATCTCTTTTAGCTCTTCCTGACAGTCAGGGCAAATGCAATCCTCTAAGCGATGATGAACTTCTTCTGAATCGAATTGGGCAAGATGGAGCCTCATAATCCAGTTTAGCAATGATTTCCTTCTATTAATGATATCCATAATTTGGGCATTAGGGTCTTTGATATCGAGTAGTTTTGTAATAAAATGTAATTGTTCCATATGATTCTTTCTAATGATGGTTTGGTTGCTTTTCATTATAGATGATACGGGACTTTTTTTCTACAACAAAATAGGCTCCATAATATCCATAGGGGATTTTCCTACTACAAATATTATAGAGCCAAAATCTCCAGCCTAGAGAATTTATGAGGGTCTGAAAGGGTCAGGTATTTATGTTTTGTCATAGTAGAGCTCATTTCTAACTCAAACGTCTCACACTAAATTCCACCATAAAAATCTGTTTTAGACCAATTTCCACTTTGACCAGACTAGGGGGAGTTGTCCGAATCATAATTTTAGATAAATATTGGGTAAACATTGGGAAAATACTTGACATATATGTTGTAGAAGAGTATAATGATGGTGATTCAGGTGATTAAAAATAATAATAAAGAGGTGACCTAAATGGGGAAGAAAAAGATGATTTTTGCTAGTCTAGCCAGTGCGGTAGTTTTAGGGGCTAGTCTTACTAGCGTTCAGCAATTGGCTGTAAAAGCTGATGAATCAAATACTACTAACACTAGCAAAGCGTCCGAAAAATCTAAAAAGGATCTTGAAAAAGCGGAAGAAGCTAGAAAAGAAGCTGAAGCTAAAGTTGCTGAACTACAGAAAAAAGTAGAGGAAGCGAAAGCCAAAGCTGAAGAAGCTGCTAAGAAAGCGAAATCCGAAGCAGATGAGGCTAAAGTTGCAGATGAGGCAAAAGCAAAAGCTGAAAAAGCTAAACAGGCTGCTGATGCTGAGCTAGCTGCTGCTAAAAAGGAAGAAGCTGAAGCTAAAGAAGCAGTGATGAAGGCGTTGACAGAACTTGAAAAGGCTGCAGAAGATAAAATTAATGCTAACGATGAGATTAAGGACAAAGCAGCAGCTATTAAAAAAGCAAAAGAGAGAATCGGTAAAGAAGATTTACTGAAAGCGATTGAAAATGGTCAAATCAAGGCTAGTGATGTTGTGAAGGAATTGCCAACAAAGGAAGATGAAAATCCAGTTATTACTAGCAAAGACTCTTTTCTTCCTGAAGAGATAAAAGCTAAAATCCAAAAAGCCGAGGAGGCTGATGCCAAACGTCCACAATCCGAAAAACTGCAAGACAAAGCGGATCAATTGGGGGATGAAATTGACTCTCTAACCAAGCAAGCTAATAAGGCCAAAGCCGAAGCTGAGAAAAAAGCTGCAACTCTGGTAGAAGAAGAGAAAAAACTAGAAGAAGCGAAAGCAGCTCATGAAGCTGCACAAGCTGAATTTGAAAAGGCTGTAGCACTGGCTGAGTCTTATAAAGAAGATATTGATGCTCGTGTTGACGACTTCAATGACACTCTCAAAAAAGCAAAGGAAGCGAGAGACAAAGACCCAGAAGCGAAAGCGAAATATGAGCTTGAAGCTGCTTTGACAGAACTTGAAAAGGATGCCGAAGCTAAGATTAAGGCAGATGATAAGATTAAGGACAAAGCAGCGGCTATTCAAGCAGCTAAAGCGGCAATCGGTAAAGAAGATTTACTAGACGCAATTGAAAGTGGTGTCCTCAAAGTTAGTGAGGTTGTGAATGAGTTGCCAACAGAGGAGGAGAGCTCTGTCTCTGAGAACAGTAACAATACAGTTGGTAGTATTAGCACACTTCCTGAAGAATTGAAAAAGAAAATTGAGGAAGCCACAAAAGCAGACAAGGAACGTCCAGAGTCAGAAAAACTGCAAGATAAGGCGGATCAATTGGAAGATGAGATTGCTTCTCTAACCAAGCAAGCCAATAAACTTAAAGCTGACTTTGAGAAAAAACTTAAAGAACTTGAAAAGAAAGATGAGGATTCAGAAGAATATAAAAAACTCAAAGCTGAGCTTGATAAGGACTATGAAGTTCTGGAATCTTATAAGTATGCGATTGACTCTAGTGCTGAAACGCTCAGAGAGACTCTTAAGCAGATAGAAGAAATGAAGAGTACAGAACAGAAAAAAGAAGATCAAGCCAAAGCTGATCTTGAAGCAGCCTTGACAGAGCTTGAAAAGGCTGCAGAAGATAAAATTAGGAAAGATAACAGTATTACTGATAAGGAAGCGGCTATTCAAGCAGCTAAAGCGGCAATCGGTAAGGAAGATTTACTAGACGCAATTGAAAGTGGTGCTATCAAGGCTACCGATGTTTTGAATGAATTACCAACAGAGGATGATAAACCTGACTCTGAAAATAGCAATAAGTTTTATAATGAGAGCAATCTTCCTGAAGAGATAAAAACTCAAATTGAAAAAGCCAAAGCTGAGGATGCCAAACGTCCAGAGTCAGAAAAACTGCAAGACAAGGCGGATCAATTGGGAGATGAAATTGACTCTCTAACCAAGCAAGCTAACAAAGCCAAAGCCGACCTTGAGCAAAAAGCTAAAGCTCTGGAGGAACAAAAAAGAAAACTCAAAGAAGCGGAAGCAGCTCGTGCAGCAGCAGAAGCTGAATTTAACCAGGCGGATGCCCTTGTCGGCTCTTACGCAGAAGATATTAATTCTCGTGTTGATGACTTCAATAAGACCCTTAAAGAAGTAGAGGAAGCAAAAGCGAAGGAACCAGCTAAAACGGAAGAAGAAACTCCAGCTCAACCCCAAGAAGAAGCAGATGCTAGAATTGCGGAGTTAGAGCAAAAAGCAGCAGAATCTAAGAAAACAGCTGATGATGCGACTGCTAAGGCTGAAAAAGAAAATAATGAAGCAAGAGCAGCTGAAAATTCAAAAGCTGAAGCTGAACAAGCTCAAACAGCTGCTGAAGCTGAACTAGAGAAGGCTAAAGCTGAGGCTGAAAAAGCAAAAGCAAAAGTTGAAGAGCTTGAAAAAGCAGAAAAAGCTGATCAGGAACCAACTAAACCAGCGGAAGATTCAATGG
>NZ_VMMS01000041.1:0-22136 GCF_013277315.1 Streptococcus sp. 2106 | reverse complement strand
AGAGCAAACTAGGAAGCTAGCCGTAGGCTGCTCAAAGTACAGCTTTGAGGTTGCAGATAAAACTGACGAAGTCGGTAACATACGCACGGCAAGGCGAAGCTGACGTGGTTTGAAGAGATTTTCGAAGAGTATTAGTGATAAATCCATTATACAGTAGCAAACTTAATTTATCCACTCTGCTCCTCAACTGTCAGTTTTTGGTCCTGAATTGTTATTTGAGTAAGTTCTTTTTCCTCATAAAATTTTCTTCCTCTAAAATTTCTGGAAAAAAGCGAATAGTTTCAGACAACATTTTTTATAAAAAAACAAGTTCATCTGTCATTTCAAGAAGGAGTAATCCTTTATCTACTAATGGACGGAACGGAATTCAACCGCTTGTCCCATATGTTTTCTAAGGAGCATATCTACTATGCACATCCCTATGCCTCTTGGGAAAGGGGAACTAATGAGAATCGCAACAGGCTCATTCGTAGATGGTTACCTAAGCCTAAGGGAACTAAGAAAACGACTCCTAAAAAAGTCGCATTCATCGAAAAGTGGATGAACAACTATCCTAAAAAATGCTTGAACTACAAGTCCCCCAGAGAAGACTTCTGGATGGCTAACTTGAACTTGAAATTTAGCAATAATTCATTCACCATCTAACTATATTTAGTAATTATTTCAGAACTGATTAATATTAAAATTAACTAACAATTCAAAAGATTCATACTAGACATAAATTACATCCATCAGAGAGACTCTTATTATTTTTAGATTTTAGTCTTTCTAGCTTCAGAACACATCTAAACTTTAGAGAAGATGACTATTCGAAAGCTCGAATGCCTCAAAATTATATCAGATAAGCTATTCGAACTTAGAATGCTTTTAAATTTATGTAATTTCGATTATTCGAAACCTAGAATGCATATAACCTTTAGTTGACAGACCTATTCTAAGTCTCGAAGGGCTATTTACTTTCTATTCCTTATCAAAAAAGACTCATTCCCCCTTTCTCCTCCAAAATATGGTATAGTAGAGTTATACTATCTATGAGGAGTTTACATGTCACAGGATAAACAAATGAAAGCTGTTTCTCCCCTTTTACAGCAAGTTATCAATATCTCATCGATTGTCGGTGGGGTTGGGAGTTTGATTTTCTGTATTTGGGCTTATCAGGCTGGGATTTTACAGTCTAAGGAAACCCTATCTGCCTTTATCCAGCAGGCAGGCATCTGGGGTCCACCTCTCTTTATCTTTTTACAGATTTTACAGACGGTCGTCCCTATCATTCCTGGGGCCTTGACCTCAGTGGCTGGGGTCTTTATCTACGGGCACATCATCGGGACTATCTACAACTATATCGGCATCGTGATTGGCTGTGCCATTATCTTTTATCTGGTGCGCCTATACGGAGCTGCCTTTGTCCAGTCTGTCGTCAGCAAGCGCACCTACGACAAGTACATCGGCTGGCTAGATAAAGGCAATCGTTTTGACCGTTTCTTTATTTTTATGATGATTTGGCCCATTAGCCCAGCTGACTTTCTCTGTATGCTGGCTGCCCTGACCAAGATGAGTTTCAAGCGCTACATGACCATCATCATTCTGACCAAACCCTTTACCCTCGTGGTTTATACCTACGGTCTGACCTATATTATTGACTTTTTCTGGCAAATGCTTTGACACGTAAAAAATCCGTTTGGTTTCCCAAGTGGATTTTTAAAGCGTAGATTAACTATAGCTTAATACTAAATATACTTTGGTATGGAAATCATGCATATTTTTCGATAGTAAGGCGAGGACTTACCTAGCCTTTCCGCCGTGATAGAAACACCTGAAATCTAATGGTTTCAGGTATTCGGAAACTTTGAGACATTAGGCTCAAAGTTTAGGTATGGAATTTCGAAGAAAGTCGCTACCGTCCGTAATCACTTAAGGAAAGGCTCAAAAATATTATTTGCAACCACAAAATCCGTTTGGTTTCCCAAGCGGATTTTGTGCTTTATTTTGAAACTTCTTTTGCAAGAACAAAGTTCCCAAGAGTAGCAGAACCATTTCCTGCGACTGCTGGCGTCACGATGTAGTCACGCACATCTGGTACTGGTAGGTAGCCATTGAGAAGAGATGTAAATTTTTCACGGACACGGTCCAGCATGTGTTGTTGAGCCATGACTCCTCCACCAAAGACAATCACGTCTGGGCGGAAAGTCACTGTCGCATTGACCGCAGCTTGAGCGATATAGTAGGCTTGGACATCCCAGACAGGGTTGTTGAGTTCAATGTTTTCCCCACGAACACCTGTACGAGCTTCCAAACTTGGACCAGCTGCATAGCCTTCCAGACATCCCTTATGGAACGGACAAACACCCTTAAACTCTTTTTCAATATCCATTGGGTGTCTAGCAACATAATAATGACCCATCTCAGGGTGACCCACACCACCGATAAACTCACCACGTTGGATGACACCTGCACCGATACCTGTACCGATTGTGTAGTAAACCAAGTTTTCGATACGGCCACCAGCATTGTTACGGGCAACCACTTCACCATAAGCAGAGCTGTTTACGTCTGTAGTGAAGTACATAGGCACGTTTAGGGCGCGACGAAGGGCACCAAGCAAGTCCACATTTGCCCAGTTTGGTTTTGGAGTCGTTGTGATAAAGCCATAGGTTTTTGAGTTTTTATCAATATCAATCGGACCAAATGAACCAACTGCAAGACCAGCAAGATTATCGAATTTCGAGAAGAACTCAATGGTTTTATCGATTGTTTCGATTGGAGTTGTTGTTGGAAATTGTGTTTTTTCTACAACGTTAAAGTTTTCATCACCGACAGCACAGACAAACTTTGTACCGCCCGCTTCCAAGCTTCCATATAATTTTGTCATGATAAACCTCTTGTTTTTATTTTCTTTATTATAGCATATTTCGAAAGTCTAAATTTCTCTATTTTTTAGATTTTCCTCTGTAAATCTTACCATTCAAGCAAAAACGAACAAACATGTCATTTGTTCGTTTTCACATTAGAGAGGATTGATTAAATTTTCACTTCAATAACGGCATCCCCCTTCGCAACTGAACCTGTTGCGACTGGAGCTACTGAAGCGTAGTCAGCTGTATTTGTAACGATAACCATTGTTGTATCATCAAGTCCAGCTGCAGCGATTTTGTTTGAGTCAAATGTTCCAAGAACATCGCCCGCTTTAACCTTGTCACCTTGAGCAACTTTTGCTTCAAAACCTTCACCATTCATAGATACAGTGTCAATACCAACGTGGATCAAAACTTCAGCACCATCAGTTGTTTTCAAACCAAAAGCGTGCCCTGTTGGAAATGCGATTGAAACTTCAGCATCAGCTGGTGCATAAACCACACCTTGACTTGGTTTCACAGCGATACCTTGTCCCATAGCTCCACTTGAGAAGACTGGGTCATTGACATCAGCAAGAGCGACAACATCACCGACGATAGGAGTTACAAGTGTTTCATTTTGAAGAGCTGCTGGAATGTTGCCAGTTGTTTCTTCTTGGACCAAACGTTCTGTCGCCGCTTCAGTAGCAACTTCTTTTTCATCCTCATAACCAAACATGTAAGTAAGAGCAAAACCAAGTGCAAATGATACAGCTACCATAAGAAGGTATTGGGCAAGTTGTCCGTTACCAACATAAAGCATTGTACCAGGGATGATGGTGATACCACTACCATTACCAGCAAGTCCAAGGATAGAAGCCAATCCACCACCGATTGCACCAGCAATCAATGAGAGGAAGAATGGTTTACGGAAGCGCAAGTTCACCCCGAAGATAGCAGGCTCTGTAATACCGAGGAAGGCAGAAAGAGCAGCTGGGAAAGCAAGTGTTTTTAGTTTTGGATTTTTAGTTTTAACACCAACCGCAACAGTTGCAGCACCTTGAGCTGTCATAGCAGCAGTGATGATAGCGTTGAATGGGTTAGCATGGTCAGCAGCAAGCAATTGCACTTCAAGCAAGTTGAAGATATGGTGCACACCTGACACGACGATCAATTGGTGAACCCCACCAATCAAGAAACCACCAAGACCAAATGGCATACTAAGGATCGCTTTTGTCGCGATAAGGATGTAGTTTTCAACAACGTGAAAGACTGGTCCGATGACAAATAGTCCAAGGATAGACATAACCAAAAGTGTCACGAATGGTGTTACCAAAAGGTCAATGACATCTGGAACGACCTTGCGGACAGCTTTTTCAAATTTAGCTCCGACAACCCCGATGATGAAGGCTGGAAGAACGGAACCTTGCAAACCAACAACAGGGATGAAACCAAAGAAGTTCATAGCTGTTACTTCACCACCTTGAGCAACTGCCCAAGCGTTTGGAAGTGAGCCAGAAACAAGCATCATACCAAGAACGATACCAACGGCAGGGTTACCACCGAATACACGGAAGGTTGACCAAACAACCAAACCTGGCAAGATGATGAAGGCTGTATCTGTCAAGATTTGTGTGTAAGTTGCAAAGTCTCCTGGAAGTGGCATTTCAAGAGCAATGAAAAGACCACGCACACCCATGAAGAGACCTGTCGCTACGATAACTGGGATGATTGGAACGAAAACGTCACCGAAAGTACGGATAGCACGTTGGAACCAGTTCCCTTGTTTAGCAGCTTCTGCTTTCATGTCATCTTTAGATGATGTTGGTAAACCAAGTGCAACAACTTCATCGTACATTTTGTTTACTGTACCAGTACCAAAGATGATTTGGTATTGACCTGAGTTAAAGAAAGCACCTTGAACTTTTTCCAAGTTCTCAATCACTTCTTTATTGATTTTTCCTTCATCTTTGACCATGACACGAAGACGAGTCGCACAGTGAGCTACACTGTTGACATTTTCACGTCCACCCAAGGCATCGATGACTTTTTTTGCAATTTCCTGATTGTTCATTTGCAAAAATCTCCTTATATAAAATTTTGTTCTTGTTTGAAAGCGATTTTATTCGCCCTACGACTATTATTTTATCATGTTTTAGAAATATGTCAAGCGTTTTGCAGAAAAAATATTCTATCCACTTAGTGGACACGCTTTAGATTGATTGTTTTTGACTGTTTTATCAGGTATTACTTGAAAAAATAAGTTTGAAATCTGAGTTCAAAAGGGTTTTGTTTCACTTTATTTCAATTCTCTGTAGATAGTTGATTGATTTTCTGCTTTTAATTTGTGATAAACGTTTGACAGTTTTTTCTCTTTTTTAACATAAAAGGCTTGCATTTTTTATCGAAAACGGTTACTATTAAATGTGATAAGATTTTTGGAGGAATAGAAGAATGGAATGGACAACTGAGCGTCGTTACAGACTTTATCAAGATTGGACGCAAGAAGAAATTAAGAATATTAAAGAAAATATGGCACAATCTCCATGGCATACTCATTATCATGTTGAGCCAAAAACAGGACTTCTTAACGACCCAAATGGCTTTTCTTACTTTGATGGAAAGTGGATTGTTTTTTATCAGAACTTTCCTTTTGGTGCAGCCCACGGTTTGAAATCTTGGGTTCAATTGGAAAGTGAGAACTTGGTTCATTTCACAGAAACTGGAGTCAAAGTTTTGCCTGATACTCCATTAGATAGCCACGGTGCCTACTCTGGTTCTGCCATGCAATTTGGCGATAACTTGTTCCTATTTTATACAGGAAATGTTCGTGATGAAAACTGGATTCGTCACCCTTACCAGATTGGAGCTTTGATGGATAAGGATGGCAAGATTACAAAGATTGATAAGATCTTGATCGACCAGCCAGCAGACTCTACTGACCACTTCCGTGATCCGCAAATTTTTAACTTCAAGGGCCAATACTATGCTATCGTCGGTGGACAGGACTTGGAGAAAAAAGGCTTCGTCCGTCTCTACAAGGCTGTAGACAACGACTATACAAACTGGCAAGCCATTGGCAACCTTGACTTTGCTAACGACCGTACTGCCTACATGATGGAATGTCCAAATCTGGTCTTTGTAGGGGAACAACCTGTCCTTCTCTACTGCCCGCAAGGATTGGATAAAGATGTTCTAGACTACGATAATATCTATCCAAATATGTATAAGATTGGGGCTTCCTTTGACCCTGAAAATGCCAAAATGGTAGATGTGTCTCAACTTCAAAACATGGACTATGGTTTCGAAGCCTATGCAACTCAAGCCTTCAACGCTCCTGATGGACGTGCTCTAGCTGTTAGCTGGCTTGGCTTGCCTGATGTTTCATATCCATCTGACCGTTTTGACCACCAAGGAACCTTCTCTTTGGTCAAGGAACTCACTATCAAAGACGGCAAACTCTACCAATACCCAGTCGCAGCTATCAAGGACCTTCGTGCTTCTGAAGAAGCCTTCTCAAACCGTGCCCAAACCAAGAACGCTTACGAACTTGAACTCAACTTGGAAACTAATAGCCAGAGCGAGATTGTCTTACTTGCTGATCAAGAAGGCAAGGGACTTTCCATCAACTTTGACCTTGTAAATGGTCAAGTAACAGTGGATCGTAGCCAGGCTGGAGAACAGTATGCCCAAGAATTTGGAACTACTCGCTCTTGCCCTATCGAGAATCAGGCTACTACTGCTACAATCTTCATCGATAACTCTGTCTTTGAAATTTTCATCAATAAAGGAGAAAAAGTATTTTCTGGTCGTGTCTTCCCACATGCGGACCAAAATGGTATCCTGATCAAATCTGGAAACCCAACTGGAACTTACTATGAATTAGATTATGGTCGCAAAACTAACTGATGTCGCCAAACTTGCAGGCGTCAGTCCTACTACCGTTTCTCGGGTTATCAATAAAAAAGGGTATCTCTCTGAAAAAACCATTCAAAAGGTCAATGAAGCCATGCGAGAATTGGGCTATAAACCCAACAACCTAGCTCGTAGTCTGCAAGGAAAATCAGCTAAGTTAATCGGCTTGATTTTCCCAAATATTTCCAACGTTTTCTACGCAGAATTGATTGATAAGCTGGAACACCAACTCTTCAAAAATGGGTACAAGACCATCATCTGCAACAGTGAGCACGATTCTGAGAAGGAACGTGAATACATCGAAATGTTAGAAGCCAATCAGGTGGATGGCATCATTTCGGGTAGTCACAACTTGGGAATCGAAGACTACAATCGAGTGACGGCACCAATTATTTCCTTTGACCGCAATCTGTCACCAGACATTCCTGTCGTCTCCTCTGACAACTATGCTGGTGGGGTTCTAGCTGCCCAAACCTTGGTCAAGACAGGTGCCCAGTCTATCATTATGATTACAGGGAATGATAATTCCAACTCGCCAACCGGACTACGCCACGCTGGCTTTGCATCTGTACTCCCAAAAGCTCCTATTATCAATGTTTCCAGTGACTTTTCTCCTGTCAGAAAAGAAATGGAAATCAAGAATATCTTAACTCGACAAAAGCCAGATGCCATTTTCGCTTCGGATGACTTAACAGCTATTCTAGTTATTAAAATTGCTCATAAACTAGGCATTTCTGTCCCAGAAGAGCTCAAGGTCATCGGCTATGATGGGACCTACTTTATCGAAAATTACTACCCTCAATTGACTACTATCAAGCAACCTTTGGAAGAAATTGCTTGCCTCACTGTTGACCTCCTCTTGCAAAAGATCGAAGGCAAGGAAGTCACCACAACTGGTTACTTTTTGCCAGTTACTCTTTTACCAGGAAAAAGTATTTAAATACAAGAAAACTCAGACCGAATTCGTCTGAGTTTTTATGATCTTAAATTTTCTAGGTAGCGCTGGGCTGTCTCTAGGTTAAAGGTTTTATCTGCGATGAGGCGCTCGACTAGGGGAGCAACTTCGGATTCACTAGCACCTGCGAGAAGTGCCAAAGATTTAGCCTGCAATTTCATGTGGCCTTGCTGAATCCCTGTACTCACCAAGGCTTTGAGGGCCGCAAAATTTTGGGCAAGCCCGATAGACACGATAATCTGGGCTAATTCTTTGGCAGAAGGATTTCCCAATAATTCATGACTGAGAGCTACACGAGGGTTGAGACCAACAGAGCCACCCTTGGTCGCTACAGGCATGGGTAAGGTCATCTCACCGACCAATTCTTCTCTTTCAAGATCCAGCATCCAGCGACTGAGACCTTGATAGCGCCCGTCTCGACTAGCAAAGGCATGAGCCCCCGCCTCAATGGCACGCCAGTCATTACCAGTGGCAATCAAAATGGCATCAATACCGTTAAAAATCCCTTTATTGTGGGTAGCCGCTCGATAAGGATCAGCTTGCGCAAACTGACTAGCCAAGGCTATCTTCTCTGCAATTTCTCGTCCTTGCTCCTTTTGGCGGATCAAGTAGCGAAAGGCGATGCGACAGCTTGCAGTCACCAGAGAATCAGTTGCGTAGTTGGACAGGATTCCCATGAGACTCTGTCCCTGACTGAGTTCTTCTAAGACTGGTTTCAAGGCTTCCAGCATGGTGTTGAGCATATTGGCACCCATGGCTTCCTGGGTATCGACATGAATATAAACAACGAGAAAGTCTGGTTCGCCTTTTATCTGCTCGACATGCAGATCACGCGCCCCACCTCCACGTTTAACGATAGAAGGATAGGCTTGATTGGCAAGTTCTAGGAGCTCTGCTTTCTTGCTGGCAATCTTCTCTTGCGCTTGTTCAGGGTCAGCAACTTGATAAAGGGCTACCTGTCCAATCATCTGGCGCTCATGAACCTGAGCAGTAAAGCCACCTGCTCGCTTGATGATTTTACTAGCATAGCTGGCCGCAGCAACCACGGACGGTTCTTCTGTCACATAGGGAACTGTGTATTCCTGACCGTTAACGAGAACCTCTGGGACCAGCGAATAAGGCAGAGAAAAAGTTCCCACCACATTCTCACTCAGCTGGTCTGCCACAGTTACACTCATCTGTTCATCCTGCTCTAAACTCTCTTGCCTCTCAGGACTAAGGAACGCCTGAGCTTTTAACAGCTCGAGGCGCTCTTGGTATGATTTTTTAGAAAATCCATTCCAACTTATCTTCATTATTTTTCAACCTTGCTATAACGGCGTTGGTGATCAACAATTTCAACCAAGGCAAAATCTTGATTTTCATAGCTAGCAAACTGAGCAGAATTTGTTTCATCTAAGTCTACTTCTTCAAAGAAGACTTTTTCATAGTCTGCAACAGATAAGGCAGTTCGTTGGTTGAGCTTGTTCAAGCGGTCTTTATCCAGATAAGCTTCATAACCTTCAACCAATTCACCGCTGAAGAACTCAGCTACAGCACCACTTCCGTAACTATAAAGGGCGATTTTATCCCCAGCCTTCAAGCTATCTGTATTTTCCAAGAGAGACAGAAGCCCAAGGAAAAGTGAACCTGTGTAGATATTCCCCACCTTTTGACTGTAAAGAATAGACTGGTCAAAATGCTTTTGCAAGAGGTCTTTTTTCTCTTGAGGCAGGCTCTTATCCATGATTTTTTTCAAACCTTTTAAGGCTAATTTAGGATAAGGCAAATGGAAACAAACAGCCGCAAAATCATCCAAAGTAAGCTGGTAGCGTTTTTGATATTCAAGCCAAGTCATTTTCAAACTATCCAAATATTGTTGGGTAGAATAGACACCATTTACATAAGGAGTTGTCGAGTAATTTGGACGCCAAAAATCCATGATGTCACGGGTTTGAGCAACATTGTCATTATTAAAGGCCATCATGCGTGGATTTTGTGTAATCAACATGGCCACACTTCCAGCACCTTGAGTTGGTTCTCCTGGAGTTTCAATACCGTACTTGGCAATATCACTGGCAATGACCAAGACCTTGGACTCTGGAGAATTTTCCACATGCAATTTGGCATAATGAAGGGCAGCTGTCGCTCCATAGCAGGCTTCTTTAATCTCGAAACTACGCGCAAAGGGCTGAATACCCAGCAAGCCATGCACAAAGACGGCTGCAGCCTTACTCTGGTCAATTCCTGACTCGGTCGCCACAATGACCATGTCAATTTCTGCTCTTTCTTGCTCAGTTAAAATAAAGTCACTAGCACTGGCCGCCAAGGTCACGATGTCCTCAGTTAAGGGTGCAATACTCAATTCCTCGAGTAAGAGTCCTTTGCTTAATTTTTCAGGGTCAATTCCCCTCGCTTCTGCTAAGTCTTGTAACTTCAAGACATATTGACTGGTCGCAAAACCAATCTTATCAATACCGATTGTCATATTTACCTCTATTTTATCATTCATGTAAAAAATCGTTCGGTACTATTTTATCACAAATGGCAGTAAAAGAGATAAAAAAGACTTGATTCACCAAATCAAGCCTCTTATTGGTCATAATTTCAAAGAATGATTAGTTGCTAGAGAGTTCACCGATATAAGTAGCTTTATAAGCCCCATTCTCAGTTATCAGTTCCTGGAGGATTAAATTTCCTGAGTAAGTCCTTCCCATCTCATCTACAAATTCTTGATAAAACTGACTGGTCGGAATTTCTCTGACATCCTTATCAAATGTCTTGTCAAGTGTTTTACTAACCTTTTCGGCAATCAACTGATGCTCTTGTAATCCACTTTGAAACTCTGAACCCAAACTAGAAACCATGACTGGGATAAGCAACAAAGTCAGTAGACTTACAGACAATAAGGAAAATAGTGATTTTTTCATGATTTTTCCTCCTTTATATAGAGAGAATAGCATACATAGAAAGCCTTGTCACTATATTTATCTCATTTTTCAGAAAATTCTTTTATTTCTGTAAAGTCTACGATACTCGATGTGTTTTTATATAATGATACAGTCTGAGAATCACTGTTCCGCTAGCCATTCCAATGGAAATGACCAGAGCCAGCATAACAACTAATGTTGCACTTGCCAGCGCTTTATTATAGTCCCCTGTCACAAAAAAGGCAGTTGTCCGATAGGAGAGATAACCCGGAACCAAGGGTGCCAAGATTGCTAAGATAAAGACCACAGCAGGAGTCTTATAAAGAATACTTAAAATCTGGCTGACACAAGAACCTATAATGGCTGCAATAAAAGTAGCCACAATAACATTGGTCGGTTCCTTGAGCAAGAGATAGACTAGCCAGACAGCCATGCCCAAAATCCCTCCAGGTAAGAGCATGGACCGTTGCACATTGAGTACGATTAAAAAAGTGATAATAGCAAGAAGACTTGCCACTGCTTGTAATAAAAAGGTTGTTAGTGTCATATTAGTTCATCAATACCAAGGCGACAGAAGTTCCTGCCCCTAAAGCAAGGGTAATGAGCAGGGATTCAAACATCTTGCTCATACCAGAGTTTATGTGGTTGATCATAATATCACGAACCGCATTGGTCAAGGCAATTCCTGGAACAAACGGCATGACCGCACCAGCTATAATCAAGTCTGCCGTTGAAGGAAAGCCTGTGTAGCGAGCCCAAAACTGGGCAATCATTCCAAAGACGAAGGCCCCAGCAAAGGCTGTCACAAAGGGAATTCGGATAAACTTCTCCACATAGAGGGAAAAGGCAAAACCAAATAAGGTCGCCACTCCTGCCCCAAGTGCGTCGTAGATATTTCCACTAAACATAACCGAAAAGAAAGGAGCACTTAAGGTCGCAGCCAGAGTTACCTGCAACTTAGTATAGGGAAGGGGTTGGGCCTGCAAGGCCGTCAATTGCTTAAAGGCTGTTTCTAAATCAATCTGCCCCCCAACCAGCTGACGAGAAATCTGGTTCACATCGCAGACTTTTTCGATGTTATAAGAAGAGGAGGTCACCCGCTTCATGCGCGAAATATTGGTATTTTCAATAGAGAAAAAGATAGCGGCAGGCATGGCAAGGACATTGCAATCCACAATCCCCTGCGAATGCGCAATCCGAATCATGGTATCTTCTACGCGATGAATCTCTGAACCACTTTTAAGGAGAATAGTCCCCGCTAGCATAATCACATCGATGACGGCATTTAATTCTCTTGATTCTTCCATGCGTTCCTCCTTTTATCAACTCCCTCTATTTTATCACAAATCTGGAGTCAAAAAAAATCTTTGCCATGAAATCATGACAAAGATTGATTACTCATTTTGATTATCCATCTGATTTTAAGGAGTAGCTGAACTTGTTTTAGGTTTGTAGATTGAAATCTTGACTCTAGTCTTATTGAGGTCTACCTTTTCACCTGCTCTAGGACTTTGTTCAACGACTGTACCTTCAGCAGTTCCAGCGGGAGCTGTCGACACTTCTACAACTTCAATATTGGCTTCCTTAATCCCAACAATTTGAATCAAATTATTCTTAGTAAACTCCAAGCTGGAACCAATGTAGCTCGGCATGGCAACACTTGTAACTTTTTTAGCTACTGTCAAGACGATTTGGGTAGGTTTATTCACATCATAAGTCGTTCCGGCACCTGGACTTTGTTTCATAATCGTTCCTGGTTCGCTTTCGCTGGACTCTTCTTCCTCTATCTTAATCAAATTATCTGGAACTTTTTTCTCTTTTAATTCCGCAATGACATCAGAGGATTTCCGTCCAATATAGTTCCCTAATTGAATCTTCGTAGCTTTTTTAGCTACTGTCAAGACAATTTGAGTTGCCTTGCTTAAGTCATAGGTCGTACCTTCTGGTAGACTTTGCTTCATGACCGTTCCAGCCTCACTCTCATTCGACTCTTCTTCCTCAATTTTAATCAAATTATCTGGAACTTTTTTCTCTTTTAATTCCGCAATGACATCAGAGGATTTCCGGCCGACATAATTACTAATTTGGAAGGATTGTTTGCCTGATGAGACAACCAAATTGATTTTCGTTCCTTCTTTTCGACCAGTTCCAGCGCCAGGATCTGTACGGATAATCCGCCCTTCCTCCACCTTTTCACTAGCCTCTGACTTCTCCTCTCCAATCTCAAAATTGGCTTTCTTGAGGGTTTCCTTGGCTTCCGCAACTGTCTGACCTGCCACATCTGGAATGGCAATGGTTGCAGGAGTTCTGGATAGTATCCAAATAAGAGAAGCTGCCACCAATACAATGCTGGCCAAAAAAATCAGATAACGCATCTTAAATCTACGTTTTTTCGGTGCTTGTGGTTGGTAAGTTTCCTCTGTCACAGCCTGACTTGTTTTTTTGATTGGTTTGTGTTCTGTCTGCGATTGAACCTTAGGAATCGAAGTCAAGGTGCTCTGGGATACTTTTGGTAGAGGCTTGGTGTCCGCCTTAGTCGCATCGTCAAAGACCAGCTTTGGTTCATTACGACGATTATAAGACAAACTACTAGACAAATCCACATACATTTCAGCAACTGATTTATAGCGATCTGTCAATTTCTTAGCAGTTGCCTTGATAACAACATTCTCCAAAGCCTGGGGCACAGATGGATTCTCAGCAATAACGGACGGCAGTGGTTTTTGGAAATGCTGGAGGGCGATGGTCACAGCGCTATCCCCGTCATAAGGGATATGGCCTGTCAGCATCTCATAGAAGATAATCCCCATGGCATAGATATCACTTTGTACAGTCGCCTTAGAGCCACGCGCCTGCTCTGGTGACAAGTAATGCACCGAACCCAGCATCGAGTTAGTCTGAGTCAGACTCGTCTCAGCAAAGGCTACGGCAATCCCAAAGTCTGTAACCTTGACAGTCCCATCTGGTGTCAAGAGGATATTTTGAGGTTTCAAGTCCCTATGGACAATTCCTCTGGTATGGGCCAAACGCATAGCTAGGAGGATTTGTCCCATAATACGGACGGCTTCTTCATTAGAGAAAGGATAATGTTCCTTGATATAGCGTTTAAGGTCAAGTCCAGCCACATACTCCATAGCTAGGTACTGTTGACCGTCTTCCTCACCAATATCTGTTATCCGAACGATATGAGGATGGTCTAAATCTGCCATAGCTCTCGCTTCACGCTGAAAACGAGCTACAGCTATCGGGTCCGTCTGGTAGTTGGTCCTCAGAACCTTCACTGCCACTTCTTCCCCGTCTAGAATCAAATCTTTGGCTAGGTAGACATCCGCCATACCTCCTCGACCAATCTGTTTGACAATCCGATAGCGTCCGACAAAAATCTTGCCGATTTGGATCATTCTGCATCCTCCTCGTTCATAGAAACAAGGGCAACCGTAATGTTGTCTAAACCTCCTGCATTGTTAGCAAAACGAACAAGTGTCTCCGTTTTATCTGCTAAAGGAATATCACTGGTTACAATATCACGAATCTCACTGCCTGAAATCATGTTGGTCAAGCCGTCACTATTGAGCAAGAGATAGTCACCTGACTCAAGGATAACTGTCCCAAAATCAGGCTGAATTTCATCTTTTTGCCCAATAGACTGGGTGATAATATTTTTTTGCGGATTAGCTTCTGCCTCTTCTGGTGTCAATTGACCAGCCTTGAGCAACTCATTGACCAAAGAATGATCACTCGTCAACTGATGGTATTCTTCTCCACGAATCAAGCCGATACGCGAATCACCAATATGAGCATAGATAGCCTGATTATCAATAATAGCAAGGACTTCCAAAGTAGTTCCCATGCCTCTGTAAGCTTCATCCTGACCAAGCTGGTGAATCTTTTGATTTTCAATTTCTAGGTAATGGGCGAACCATTCACGCACTTCATTGACTGTATCGATTTGGGTATCAACCCAAGCTATACCTAGGTCTGTTACCGCCATTTCACTAGCGATATTCCCTGCGCGATGACCTCCCATCCCATCAGCTAAAATAATCATGGTACGTCCAGCTCTATTGACATAGTGGTTGACATAGTCTTGGTTATTTGTCCGTTTCTGACCAACATCTGTTAATAATGAAATTTCCATGTGTCAGTTCCTTCCTAATCCGATATCTTGCGAAATTGACTGATGAAGAATCCATCACTTCCATACAATTCAGGTGTAATGAGGATACAGCCGTCTTTCATGATATCCTTACATTCATGTTCTAGCTTTACCTGCTCGAACTCAGGATGACTTTCTAAAAACGCCTCAACGACTTGAAAATTCTCCTCTGAGACAATAGTACAGGTACTATAAGTTATTATACCACCTTTGCCTAGTGTTTGACAAACACTACCTAATATTTCTAGCTGAATTTCCTGTAAGGACGCGAAATCTGCCGTTTCTTTATTGTATTTGATATCTGGTTTTCGGCGCAAAAGACCGATTCCTGAACAGGGAGCATCCACTAAAATCTTATCAAATGAATCCTGACTAAAAAACTCATGCACCTTTCTGGCATCCAATTTTTGAGTTTGAACCCGATCTGCAACTCCCAGACGTTGGGCATTTTCTTGGATTAAATCCAACTTGTGGTCGTACAAGTCCAGAGCAGTAACCTGACCTGTCGTAAGATAAGAGGCTATATGGGCTGTTTTCCCACCTGGAGCCGCACAGGCATCAAGCACTCGCTCATCACCTTGTAAATCAAGCGTCGGAGCAACTAGCTGACTGGACTCGTCTTGGATAGTAATAGCCCCTTCTGCAAACAAATCATGGCCTGCAAAATGCCCCTGTTCCTTAACAAGACCAGAAGAAGACAAGGATGAATCACTGGCCTCCAACAAGGTTTGAATTTCCTCTTTTCGGCTTAAATCAGTCACACGAATACTGGCCTTGTTGCGCACTAAGAGACTTTCAAAGATAGCTTGTGCTCGCTCTTCGCCATATTCTTCTTTGAGCTTGGCAACTAACCAAACCGGGAGAGAATAGGCAATGGAGTCACGCTTGTTTTTTCGTTTGATGCTGGTGATATCTGGCCAGCCTTCACGTAGAATACGACGAAGGACGGCGTTGACCAATTTTTCACTGCCTTTTTTACGGACTTTGGCCAATTCCACTGCTTCATTGACCACAGCATGATCTGGAATCTTGTCCAAATAGCGGAGTTGGTAGGCACTCATGAGAAGAAGGACATAGAGGCAGTTATCTAACTTATCTCTGTCTTCGATAAAGTGGGATAGGTACCATTCCAGAGTCAGTTTTCGAGCTACCGTTCCATAGACAATCTCAGTTACCAATCCCTTGTCCGTTGCCGAAAGTTGACTTCCTTTTAGATGCTTATTTAAGGCGATATTTGAGTATGCTTGATTGATAAAAACATCCTCTAATACTGCTAGGGCTAAACTTCTAGCCGTTTCTACTTTAGTCACCAAATCGTTCTCCTACAGTCAATGTTCGCCCAACACCGTTGAGGAAGGAAGCAATGTCCATCTTAGGTTTACCTGCAGGCTGAACTTGCTTGAGGGATAGAGCTCCCTCTGCCGTTGCGACAATCAATTCTTTCTTGCCGATAGAAAGGATTTCACCTGGATTGCCCTGACCTTCTACTGCTAGGGCTTCATAAATCTTAAAGCGGTCACCCTTAAGGAAAGTATGGGCAACAGGCCAGGGGTTCATCCCACGGATTTGGTTGAAAAGTTGACGATTGGTTTTGTTCCAGTCCAATTTTTCTTCTTCTGGCTTGATGTTTGGCGAGAAAGTAACCTGACTCGGATCCTGCGGTTCAGGTTTGATGTCACCAGCAATGTAGGCAGGCAAAGTATCCAAAAGCAAATCACGACCAACAAGAGCTAATTTCTCAAACAAGGTGCCAACATTGTCCTCATCAGTGATAGGAATACTGCGACGGGAAATCATGTCTCCTGCATCCATCTCCTTAACCATTTCCATAATGGTCACACCAGCTTCCTCATCGCCTTGAATCAAGGCGTAATGGATAGGCGCACCACCACGATGTTTAGGAAGAAGAGAAGCATGAACATTGACCGCAAAGTCCATGCTATCAAGGAGTTTACTTGGGAGAAACTGGCCAAAAGCGGCAGTCACAATCCCATCTGCTCCTAGCTTCATAAGATCTTCCATCTCTGGACTTCCAGATAGTTTTTCAGGTTGGTAGATAGGAAGTCCTGCCTCTTTTGCAGCTTGTTTAACTGGGGTTTCCTGGATAACTTTTTTACGTCCGACAGCACGGTCTGGCTGGGTCACAACGGCTAGAATTTCGTAACGGTTATCTGTCAAAAGCCCTTTTAAAACTGTTGCTGAAAAGTCGGGTGTCCCCATAAAGATTAGTTTTGTCATATCTTCTCCTTCTTATAAAAATTGCTGTGGCTCATGGTCAATGCTGAGACGGAGCTCACTATTTTCCCTTTCTTGAGTCAAGGCCAAGACCTGGTTGAGGGTTGGTCCCAGCTCATCTTCTAAACGGTATTTAATTAAAATCTGGTAATGATAGAGGTTGTGAGTACGGGCGATGGGTTTGGGCGTTGGCCCGAGGATGTTACTGGTTTCAGACAAACCTGACCGCAAAATGTTCATGACTTCATAGGCACATTTGACCACCTCTTCTTCTTTCTTGTGAGAAAGGGTAATGCCAATGGTGAAATAGTAAGGTGGATAGCCAAGTTGTCGTCTGATACCCATTTCATAAGCATAAAAGCCTTCGTAGTCCTGGTCTTTTGCAAATCGAATAGCGTAGTGCTGAGGATTGTAAGACTGAATCAAGACCTGCCCAGCTTTTTCAGCACGTCCTGCTCGACCTGCCACCTGAGTCAAGAGCTGGAAGGTTCTCTCAGAAGAACGGAAATCAGGTAGATTCAAGGCCGTATCGGCATTAAGAACTCCGACTAGGGTCACATTTGGAAAATCCAATCCCTTGGCAATCATCTGAGTACCTAGTAAAATATCTGCTTCTCCTCGTCCAAACTGGTCAAGTAGAGCTTGGTGACTACCTTTCTTACGAGTCGTATCCACATCCATGCGCAGAATGCGAGCCTGGGGAAAAAGTTCTGCCAGCTCGTCATAAGCCTTTTGAGTTCCTGTCCCATAGTAACGAATACTGCGACTCTTACAGTTAGGGCAGGCCTGAGGAATGTCCTTTGAAAAACCACAATAATGGCAGTTCATGGTCTTGGTATCCATGTGCAAGGTCAGGGAAATGTCACAGTTGGGACAAGTATCCACCGTCCCACACTCCCGACACATGACAAAGCTAGAATAACCACGACGATTGAGCATAAGAACCACCTGCTCTTTTTTAGCTAGACGGTCCTGAATCGCTTCTAGCAAAGGAGGCGTAAAATTTGACGTCTCGTTTTGTCCGATATAGTCCCGAAAGTCAATCACTTGAACCTCAGGGATTCTAGCTAAAGGATTGGCGCGTTGGGTCAGACGTAAATGTTGATAAACGCCTTTGCCAGCCCGAGCACGGCTTTCCAGACTAGGAGTTGCTGAACCAAGCACCAGAGCCGCTTGATTATAATGAGCCCGTAAAATAGCCACCTCTCTGGCATGGTAACGGGGATTGCTGTCCTGCTTATAAGTCGCTTCATGCTCCTCATCGATAATCATGACACCTAGATTTTTCAGCGGAGCAAAGATGGCAGATCTAGCACCAACAACAACTTGGGCATCGCCGCGTTCCACCTTGCGCCATTCATCATACTTTTCACCATTGGACAGGCCTGAGTGAAGAATGGCCACTTTCTTACCAAAGCGAGCAATAAAACGCTCCGTCATCTGCGGAGTCAAGGAAATCTCAGGCACTAACAAGATGGCTGTTTTCCCCTTATCCAAAGCTCCTTGGATTATTTGTAAGTAAACCTCGGTCTTCCCACTTCCTGTGATCCCTTGAAGGAGGAAGGGAGGCTGATGACTACCAATAGCACTCACAACCGCATCACGCGCCTGTCTTTGCTCTGGATTCAACTCCAAAGGCTGACTTGCTTCAATCCCTTCAAAATAAGCAGCCGAGCGTTGCACTTCCTTTTGGACTATGGACACAGCACCTTGTTCCACAAAAAAGTTGACCTGCTCCCGTGAGTAGGACTCTAACAAACTAGCCAAGGAAGCACTCTCAGGATGAGACAGCAAGTAATCTCTCAATTCCAACTTTTTCTTGGCACGCGCAGATATTTCAACACCTTCTAATTGAGCTAGATTCACCTCATACCAAGACTGGGTCTTGACCTTCTTTTGATCGACTGCCTGATATTCCAGACCAAGTAGGCCTTTTCTAGTCAAACGCATCATTTCAGCTTGCTTACCTAAATCCAGAGAAGAAAAGGCTAGTGAATCTTCAGAACCAAACAAGCGCTCTCGGTCTTCCTGACTCAGACCTTCCAGAGGATAGAGAATCTTGTCATAGCTAGAATTTAGAAATCCCGGTAGCATAGCCTTGAGAATAGAGATTTTGTAAGAAAATACAGATTTGCGGAGCTCCTCAGCCAGCCAGAGTTGTTCTTGCGTGAGAACAGGAGAAAAATCCAGTACCTCGGCAATATCTTTTAAATCTTGACTTACCCCTTCTTCATCCACTTGGGACTCCAAACCAAGAACAATCCCTTGAATCAGGCGATTGCCCTTACCAAAAGGCACATGAACCCGCATCCCAACTTCTAGCATTCCCTCAAATTCCTTAGGAATCTTGTAACTATAGGGCTGGTCCGTCTGCATCAAGGGCACATCTACAATAATATTGGCTATAACCATCTTCTCACCTCCTCCTTGTCAGTACATTCTTACAATAGAAAAAATAAGATTGAGTCCCCCCAACCTTAAATTTTTTCACCATCTTCTTTTTCTTTAGCGATTTGCTCTTTGATTTTCTTTTCTTCTTCTTCTTTGCGGCGTTTTTCTTCTTCGATACGGCGACGCACTGCTTCACGTTTCCCTTCTGGGTCTGGGTGAATGGTTACGTTTCCTGATTCGATTTCTTCTAGAGCGCGAAGAGTTGATTTTTCAGACTTGAAACCTTGAGTTGCTGGTGCACCTGCTTCCAATTCGTGGGCACGTTTTGCTTCCAAGATTACGAGTGAATATTTTGAAGGAACCTTGTCGAGCAAGGTATCAATAGAGGGTTTTAACATCATTTGCTTGTACCTATTTTCTAAATTTTATCGGGTAGTTGGAGACTTTGGTAACATCTCCTGATAGTGACCAATGACACGGTCCACACGGAAGTGCTCTGCTTCGATCACACGTTTGACACGCTCAGCAGCTAGGGGCACCTGATCGTTGACAATCGCATAATCATACTCACGCATGAGGGCAATTTCTTCCTTGGCTTTCTCGATTCGTTGGGCAATCACTTCTGCGCTATCTGTTCCACGACCTACTAAACGATCTTGCAATTCATCCAAATCTGGTGGTGTCAGGAAGATAAAGACAGCATCTGGAACCTTTTTCTTGACCTGAAGAGCGCCCTGAACCTCAATTTCAAGGAAAACATCAATTCCCTTGTCCAAGGTTTCATTGACGTAGGTCAAAGGGGTTCCATAGTAGTTGCCGACATATTCTGCATATTCCAACATCTGTCCTTGACGAATCAACTCTTCAAACTCTTCGCGAGTACGGAAGAAATAGTCACCACCGTCCACTTCTCCAGGACGTTGTGCGCGTGTCGTCATCGATACAGAATATTGAAATTGGTTTTCAGAACTCTCAAAAATCTCTCTTCTAACCGTTCCTTTTCCAACCCCTGAAGGACCAGAAAAAACGATTAGTAAGCCTCGGTCTGCCATTGTGTCTCCTTTTAGTCAGTCTGTGAAATAACATTTCTCTAGAATAATGACAAAAAGCCAAATTATCCTTTACAGTCTTTCTATCTAGTGTAACAAAAAAGCAGTAATTTTTCAACTGCTCTTTCTTATTTATTTAGATGTGTTGTGATTCGAACGTGAAATATCGCTTTTAAAATATCTTCAGAAAATAGGTCTATACCATTTACAAATGAAAAAGAAAGGTTTATAATGTAATTGACATAATAAATTGTAGAATCAATTTTTTAAGGAGGTTAACATTATGCCTAACTATATTAAAGCGGATCAGTTTTTCTACCCACACGGAGTTCGTCGAGGTGGTTACTTGGAACTTGTGGACGGCAAGTTTGGAAAACATGTAGAGCAGATTCCTGAAGGAGCTGAGGTGATTGACTATACAGGTTATAGCATTGCTCCAGGACTTGTGGATACCCACATTCATGGATTTGGCGGTGTGGATGTTATGGATAATAATATCGAAGGAACGCTTCATACTATGAGTGAAGGACTCCTCAGCATGGGGGTAACGAGCTTCTTGCCAACAACTTTGACATCGACTTATGAGCAATTGCTTGCGGTAACTGAAAATATCGGTGCTCGTTATCAAGAAGCAAGTGGCGCGAAAATTCGTGGAATTTATTTTGAAGGGCCTTATTTCACAGAGAAATACAAGGGGGCTCAAAACCCTGCCTACATGAAAGATCCTCGCATGGATGAGTTTCGTGCTTGGCAAAAAGCAGCAAATGGCTTGCTAAATAAAATTGCTCTTGCGCCAGAGCGTGAAGGTGTAGAAGACTTTGTACGGACTATCACCGGAGAAGGTGTAACGGTTGCTCTTGGGCACTCAAACGCGACTTTTGATGAAGCTAAAAAAGCAGTCGATGCTGGAGCGAGTGTTTGGGTACACGCCTACAATGGAATGCGTGGGTTGACTCACCGCGAACTGGGTATGGTTGGAGCCATGTATCAATTACCTCATACCTATGCAGAGTTGATCTGTGATGGCCATCACGTAGATCCAAAAGCCTGCGAAATTCTTATCAAACAAAAAGGGACAGAAAACATTGCTCTTATTACAGACTGTATGACAGCTGGTGGATTGGAAGACGGTGACTATATGTTGGGAGAATTCCCAGTTGTCGTTGCAAATGGAACTGCACGCCTCAAATCGACAGGTAACTTGGCAGGTTCTATCCTCAAACTCAAAGATGGTGTGAAGAATGTAGTCGAATGGGGAATTGCGAATCCGCATGAAGCAGTCATGATGGCCAGCTTCAACCCAGCTAAATCCGTTCACATCGATGACGTCTGTGGACAAATTCGTGAAGGTTATGATGCAGATTTTATTGTTTTAGACAAAGATTTGGAATTGGTAGCAACCTATCTAGATGGTGTGAAACGTTATCAAGCATAAGAGAGAAGAGTCTGGGCAAAAGTCTAATTTGAGGAGAAAATCCAGTAATACTCCTTTGAAGTCAAAAAGCAACAAACATGTCAACTATTTGTTACAACTCCATTAATTAGTATTCCACTTTCTAAAATCAGTATTTTGAGCTGTGCAATCCAAGTCTTCTAATTTGTTTTTTAATTTCTGTTTAGTATAAATTTTACTTGGGCAGTAGACCAACTTGGAGCGTTTACGAGTTGTTCCAGGCTCAGTTTAGCTTGTTTTCT
>NZ_VMMS01000040.1:0-68700 GCF_013277315.1 Streptococcus sp. 2106 | reverse complement strand
GAAGTCAGCTCAAAACATGTTTTTGAGGTTGCGGATAAAACTGACGAAGTCAGTAACTATATCTACGGTAAGGCGACGCTGACGCGGTTTGAAGAGATTTTCGAAGAGTATAAAATAACAGTATAGGAGAGGTAGAAAATGGAACGATTAGAAGATTACATTGCTTTCGATTTAGAATTTAATCAGCACGAAGGACAAACACACCTGATTCAAGTATCGGCAGTGCGTTTTAGAGATGGTCAGGAAATCGATGCCTATGATTCCTATGTCCATACCAGTGTACCTCTAAAGAGTTTTATCAATGGTTTGACAGGGATTACGGCTGAGACCTTAAAAGATGCCCCTCCAGTGGAGAAAGTTATAAAAGATTTCCAAGAGTTTGTGGGTTCTTTACCCATGGTTGGATATAATGCTGCTAAAAGTGATTTGCCTATTCTAGCAGAGCATGGTTTAGACTACAGCCAGCAGTACAAGGTGGATCTGTATGATGAAGCTTTTGAACGTCGGAGTTCGGATTTACATGGTATTGCCAATCTCAAATTGCAAACTGTTGCCTCATTTCTCGGATTTCAAGGACAGTCCCATAATAGTTTAGAAGATGCTCGGATGACGGCGCGTGTTTACGAGTACTTCCTAGAATCAGATCAAGCTAGAGAATTGTTAGAGACGGAAAGTAGCCTATCAAACAATCCTTTTGGTGGCTTGGACTTATCTCAATTATTTGACTAGGAGTGCCTATGAAACCTGAAAAACCTAAAAAATTGGGTTTTAAACAGATTTACCTCAATCTTGATAAAATCCTCTTTCTATTTTTCTTGATTTTTATGATAGTGGAGTATTTGTGGGTCCCATTCAATTCATGGTTGGCTAGTTTCTTATTAGATCAGACAGGTTATCTTTTTATTTCCTATAACAATGTCTTAGCCATCCTTACTCATTCTCCATTGATTAGTCTAGCTTTTTTAGCCTTGATTGTCATTAACCTTCTGGTTGCTTATTTTCAAATAGGACTCCTCTTTATTGGTGCTCGTCATCTCCTCTATCATGAAAAGCGAAGGCTAATTGAGTATATCCGCAAGGTTTTCCATGAAAGTTTTGGATTTATGAAAAAGCTAACTTGTGCTAAAGCCTTGTTTATCTTTTTCTATATAGCTATGCTTTTTCCTTTTATACGGAAAATGCTGAAGATTTATTATCTCAATAAAATCGTCATTCCAGAGTTTATCCAAGATTATTTAGAAGATAAATATTGGATGTGGTGGCTGAGCATCCTACTTCTATCTCTTATCTTTCTCTATGTCTCTGTCAGATTGATGTTTGCCCTTCCGAAGATTGTATATGATCAGCTGACTGTTCGAGAAGCAGTGATGTTTAGCTTGGAGAAAACCAAGAAAAGAGTTGCTTTTTATGCTTGGAATTTATTTTATATCTTGCTCAAGGCAAATTTATTATTTTATCTTCCTTTGATTCCTTTGTTATTGGCTCAAACTTTGGTAGATGACATCACTCAGAGAGAGTCTCTGATTCTTGGTATTTTGAATTTTGTTGTGATTAAAAATCTTTATTATATGGCTCTGACTTACTTTTTGGTTAAATTTGTTTCATTTTTGACAGGAAAGGAGCTGGATATGCTTCCTCGGAGAGAAAAAGATCACATCATGCGATGGGGAGTCATGACTTGTGCCAGTCTTTTCTTTGCCTTAGAAGGTTATATTTATCTGGAGGCTCCCATGGTTCATCTACCTCAGCTTATTTCTCACCGAGGGGTTTCCAATGCAAATGGGATTCAAAATACAGTAGAATCCTTAGAAACTACAGCACAACTCAAACCAGACTTGGTGGAGACGGACGTGCAGGAAACAAAAGATGGGCAGTTTGTCATGATGCATGATGCTAACTTGAAAAATCTAGCAGGTATCAATAAAAGTCCTCAAGACTTAAACTTGGAGGAGCTTAAAGGGATTGATATTTTTGAAAATGGCTACCAGACTAAAATTTCAAGCTTTGAAGACTATCTCAGTCGAGCCAACGAACTTGGTCAAAAATTACTAATTGAAATCAAAACCAGTAAAAAAGATAGTCCAGACATGATGGACCGCTTTTTAGCCCGT
Organism: Streptococcus sp. 2106; assembly: GCF_013277315.1. Taxonomy (NCBI): domain Bacteria; kingdom Bacillati; phylum Bacillota; class Bacilli; order Lactobacillales; family Streptococcaceae; genus Streptococcus; species Streptococcus sp. 2106. Next base: position 66,589 of record NZ_VMMS01000040.1, on the reverse strand, counting down.
TATGCTGCAAAGCTCAAGATTTATGGGCATCAAATCCAGTCTTTAGACTACCATGTTGTTGAAAAAGTAAGACAGTATGATGCCGAACTGCCAGTTTATTTCATCATGCCCTACAATTCTGTCTTTCCTAAAACAAGAGCGACAGGATATACTATGGAGTACTCGACCTTGGATGAATATTTTGTAAGCAAACTATGGACAACGGACCAGAAACTTTATGTCTGGACTGTCAATGATTCAGAAGCTATCAGCAAATCTCTTCACTTAGGAGTAGATGGAGTGATTACAGATGATTTGGAAAAGGTTCAGTGGGAAATAGAAGTAGCCCAAGAAGATCCAGAATATACGGATTTGCTCTTGAAAAAAGCTCTGGAATTCTTTGAATTTTAGTAATAAAAAAGAGGAACGGTTGTTCCTCCCATGATAGGTAAGTATTTTTCGGAGAGCCTGTTTTTTTTATTTGCTGAGTCTAGGATAGTTCTTGCTGGCGATAGATAGCAAGACGAACAGCTTCTTTTGAATGTCATATAAATTTAAAATTTCTGAAAATAACGAAAAATATACTAAATTTTCAAATAAGGAGCCTCTAAATCCTTTAAAATAAGCAACATGCATATATATATAATCATCGATTTTCTAAAACAAAGTGAGGTTGAAGGAAGGGAACTAAGTTGATATAATGAAGTATTAGTAAACACTGGGCTTTTTGTCATTTGTTTAAGATGAAAAAAGGTCATGTTTTCCTGTTTTTATTGCGAGTTGATGCCTGCATGACCATGGCTAGAGGAGCAAAGACAGGGTAGAAAGAAAGGTAAAAAACCATGAAACAGTTTAAAATGAATGAGCGCCAACGCTTTTCTATATGCAAGTTTTCAATTGGAGCAGTCTCAGTCTTGCTAGGGTCTGTCTTTTTTATAGCTAATCCAGCGACAGAAGTCCAGGCGGCGGAAGTAAATACAGAAGTGGTCAGTCAGGATGGAAATGGCAACACTGGGAATCCATCTGTCTTACCGCCATCAGATACAAGCAATCAAAATCTTAACGTAGAACAAGAAGGAGCTAAACCAAACACTCAAGAGACAGAGAAAAAAGAGCCAGGAACTTCATCTAAAGATAGTGAAGGAAAAGCTAAGTCAACAGTAGAGAATAAAGGTGATGAAAAAGTTGATGGTGTAGTTAAACCTGTATCTGGTGAATTATCTACTGTGTCCGAGGTAGAAAAAGATAAAAAAGAAGTACAACCAGAGTTGGAAGAAAAATCCTCAATTATCAAAGAAGAAGCTAATAGAGAAGATAAGACAGAGCAATCTCAAGAAGAAGACGGGTATCAGTTATATGATAAATTGATAGATGCATCTAAAAGATTGAAAGAATCTAATCCTGAGTCTGCAGTAGCTTTTAAAAACTTAGCCGATACTATCAACGAAAAGTTAGGACTTTCAGACGACGGAAAGATTTCTGGAGAACTTGTCGAAAAAGCTCACAAGTTACTGGATGGTAATCAAGTGATGATGTCAAAAAATGATAGTGAGGAAAATTCTGAGGAAAGAGGAGTTCATGTAAGAAAAAGACGGAATATAACAGGATTAACAATTGGGAGATGGAATGCAGTACGTAAACAAATAGAAGTTTCTAATATACTAGTAGTACCAGGTGGAGATAGAGTATTTGGTAATATTTTGAAAATTAGTGCTAAATCAAATCATGAGAAAATTACTAGCATATCTGTAACTGGTCATGAAAACATGGGTTTAAAGGTCGCATCTTCTGTCAATGGGAGTGAAGCATCTTTGACTTTCGACGGAACTACTCCGCGCAGGGGTCAGTATTTATTGAATGTAACAGTAACTACTTCAAGTGGTAGTCAGACGACACAATTTGGATACTATCTCCCTTTTCAGAAGCCGACTATTAATACACCAAATGATAGTACAGATGCAAGTGTCCCGAGCTTAGCAGGTAAAGCTAATGAAAAACCTAATATTGATGTGACAATTCCTTATGTTCCTAAATTACCTAATGGCGCAAAGATGAAAGTATATTTGGTAACCGGAGGTTCGGATATTTCTAATTATGGAGGGAGTCCGGATGGATTAGCTTATCCGGAAGGTTATAATATACTTGCCTCTAAAGATATATCTCCTAATAATGATGGGGATGGTTCTGCACGCAAAATTACTATTACCCAGTCTGATTATAAGCCTGGAGTTAATAAGATAGGAACAGATAAATTTAGAGCGCTCACTGTTATCGAAGTAAATAATAACGTAAACGATGGTAATCCACGAGAACGTGGTTCCTGGTTTAGTGATGAAAGAAGAGCGACAGCACCAGTAGTTAAAGAAGCAACACCTGAAAAACCAACAGTTGCCTCTAGCGAAGCGAATGCCAATGTAACGGTAACACCAAGTGCGAATGCAGACCATGTAGAAATTAGCATTGGAAGCGACAAAGTTGTAGCTACGAAATCAGGGTCAAGCTGGAGCCTAACACCAACAAAATCAGGTGTCAGCATTGATGGAGTAAGTGGTGTTGTTACAATTTCCCATAATGCGGCTAGTGCAGGAACTCAAGTAAGTGCGACAGCTAAACATGGTAATAGTGAAGTTAGTGCTTCTTCAACACCAGTCAGCTTGCCATCAAAACGATATTATCCAATTCCCGATTCGTATAACGTAACATCGCAACCTTCTACTCCTACTCAGCCAGACCAAGGAGCTACTGAGACTCCAACAGCTCCATCTGAGCCAGCTCCACAACCGTCTCAACCAACTGCTTCGGGTCAACCTGCAAGTCCTGCTCCAGCTCCGACTCAAGCACCTAGAGCGGCAGCAAGTCCTTCAGTTAGCTCAACGAGCACGCAAGCTCCAGCTCAAGAGCAAGTTGACAAGTCTGAACTTCGTGCCTTGACTCAAGAGTTAGACCAACGCTTGAAAGCTTTGGCAACAGTATCTAATCCGAAAATCGATGCAGCCAAGGCGGTCCTCCTAGATGCTCAAAAAGCTCTGGAAGATAGTGCCTTGACAGAGCAAGGTCTACGTACTGCAGTAGAGTCTGTGAAGGCTGCCTTGGACTCTCTCAAAGATGTGAAAGCAAATGCTAGCGACAGCAAGCCTGCACAGGACAAGAAAGATGCCAAACAAGGAACGGAAGATAGTAAGGATTCAGATAAGATGACTGAAACAAACTCAGTTCCAGCAGGAGTGATTGTAGTCGGTCTACTCGCCCTTCTAGGTGTGATTGCCTTCTGGTTGGTTCGCCGTAAGAAAGAGTCAGAAATCCAGCAATTAAGCACGGAATTGACAAAAGTTCTTGGACAGCTAGATGCAGAAAAAGTAGATAAAAAAGTCCTTGCTAAAGCCCAAAACCTTCTCCAAGAAACCCTTGATTTCGTGAAAGAGGAAAATGGCTCAGCAGAGACAGAAGCTAAACTAGTAGAGGAGCTTAAAGTAATCCTTGCCAAACTCAAGTAAAACTTGATTTATGAAATGTCAGATCTAAAAGACATTTTCGTTCACAAAAGCAGCGACGAGTAACCCTTGTCGTTGCTTTTTGGCTATTTTGGGGGATAAGATCCGCCTTGACTAGCAAAAGAAAAGATTGGTCCAATAGTGCCCGATACGATTTTGCGTAGCAGAAAGCTTACAAATAAAATTGAATATAGTAAAATAGGATTAGAAATCTTAAGAAAGTTGGTCCTTTATTGGAAACGATAGTATTTTCAATCTCCGTTTTTTTAGCAGGGATTTTGTCCTTCTTTTCCCCTTGCATTTTTCCTCTGTTACCTGTTTATGCTGGGATTTTATTGGATGATCAGGAAAGCGCAAAAAGCTTTTCTTTATTTGGGAGAAAGGTTCTCTGGTCAGGCTTGATTCGAACACTTTGCTTTATCGCAGGTATTTCACTCATTTTCTTTATTCTAGGCTTTGGTGCTGGTTACTTTGGTCATATTCTCTATGCAAATTGGTTTCGATATGTTATGGGAACAATTATTATCATTTTGGGACTTCACCAGATGGAAATTTTTCATTTTAAGAAATTAGAGGTTCAAAAAAGCTTTACTTTTAAGAAATCAGAAGCCAATCGTTATTGGTCAGCCTTTTTACTCGGTATTACCTTTAGCTTTGGTTGGACGCCTTGTATTGGTCCAGTTTTAAGTTCTGTTTTAGCGCTTGCGGCTTCTGGAGGCAATGGAGCTTGGCAAGGTGCTATCTATACTCTTATTTACACTCTGGGGATGGCTCTTCCTTTCTTGGTCTTGGCTCTAGCTTCAGGTCTAGTCATGCCTTATTTTAGTAAAATCAAACGTCATATGATGCTAATGAAGAAAATTGGTGGTTTCCTCATTATTTTAATGGGAATTTTGTTACTATTAGGACAAGTAAATGTTCTAGCTGGAATTTTTGAATAAAGGAGAAAATGATGAAAAAAGTAATGTTTGCTGGCTTAAGTCTCTTGTCATTAGTTGTATTGATGGCCTGTGGTGAGGAAGCAACTAAAAAAACTCAAGCCCCACAACAGCCAAAACAAGAAACGCCTGTACAGCAAATTGCTGTTGGGAAAGATGCTCCAGACTTCACCTTGCAATCCATGGATGGTAAAGAAGTCAAGTTATCTGATTTTAAGGGTAAAAAGGTTTACTTGAAGTTTTGGGCTTCCTGGTGTGGTCCATGTAAGAAAAGTATGCCTGAGTTGATGGAATTAGCTGCAAAACCAGATCGCGATTTCGAAATTCTTAGTGTCATTGCACCAGGAATTCAAGGTGAAAAAACTGTTGATCAATTCCCACAATGGTTCCAAGAACAAGGATATAAAGATATCCCAGTTCTTTATGATACTAAAGCAACAACCTTCCAAGCTTATCAAATTCGAAGCATTCCTACAGAATACCTAATTGATAGTCAAGGAAAGATTGGAAAGATTCAATTTGGTGCTATCAGTAATGCGGATGCAGAAGCAGCATTTAAAGAAATGAACTAGAATCGATAAAAATCTGATTACAAGATGTAGTCAGATTTTTTTTTAGAAAAATATTTTATAAATAGTCACAAATCTCCTATATTTATGGTAAAATAGAATCATCATTTTATTTGGAGAAGAAATATGAATATATTTAGAACAAAGAATGTAAGTTTGGATAAAACGGAGATGCACAGGCATTTGAAGTTATGGGATTTGATTTTGCTGGGTATCGGAGCCATGGTAGGGACAGGCATCTTTACAATTACAGGTACTGCAGCTGCCACACTTGCTGGTCCAGCCCTAGTGATTTCAATCGTCATTTCTGCCTTGTGTGTGGGATTATCAGCCCTCTTTTTTGCAGAATTTGCTTCACGAGTACCTGCTACAGGTGGTGCCTACAGTTATCTCTATGCTATTTTAGGAGAATTCCCAGCCTGGTTGGCTGGTTGGTTAACCATGATGGAGTTCATGACAGCCATATCAGGCGTAGCTTCGGGTTGGGCAGCTTATTTTAAAGGCTTGCTCTCTCAATACGGGATAGCCCTTCCTCAGCCTTTAAATGGTACCTTTAATCCTCAAGCAGGGACATTTGTTGATTTATTGCCTATTCTTGTCTTGGTATTGGTGACCTCGCTTGTTTTACTCAATGCTAAAGCAGCCTTACGCTTTAATTCTATTCTAGTTATTTTGAAATTCTCGGCTTTAGCTCTCTTTGTTTTAGTAGGAATTTGGCATATCAAACTTGATAATTGGAGTAATTTTGCTCCTTATGGTTTTGGACAAATCTATGGTGCTAGTACTGGTATTATGGCTGGTGCCTCCTTAATGTTCTTCGGTTTTTTGGGATTTGAATCCATCTCTATGGCTGTAGATGAGGTCAAGATTCCTCAAAAAAATATTCCTAGAGGGATTGTCTTATCGCTTTCTATCGTAACCATTCTCTATGCCTTGGTGACCCTTGTTTTGACTGGTGTGGTTCACTATAGTCATTTAAATGTCAATGATGCCGTTGCCTTTGCCCTTCGTAGCGTTGGGATCAGTTGGGCAGCCAACTATGTGTCATTAGTGGCTATCTTGACCTTGATTACAGTTTGTATCTCGATGACCTATGCCCTATCGCGTATGATTTACAGTTTAGCGCGCGATGGCTTAATGCCTGCCGCCTTTAAAGAACTAACGAAGACTAGCAAGGTACCAAAGAATGCTACTATTTTAACAGGTCTAGCTTCAGCAGTAGCAGCAGGAATGTTCCCTCTTGCTAGTATCGCAGCCTTCTTAAATATTTGTACCTTAGCCTACTTGATTATGCTGGCTTATGGTCTGATTCGCTTACGGAAAGAAAAAGGAATGCCCAAAGCAGGCGAATTTAAAACACCATTGGTACCCTTATTACCGATTTTATCAATCATCATTTGTCTATCCTTCATGTTGCAGTATAATATGGAAACTTGGATTGCTTTCCTAGTTGCTTTGTTGATAGGAAGTATTATTTACTTCACTTATGGTTATAAGCATTCTACCATAGAAGAATAATACTCTTCGAAAATCTCTTCAAACCACGTCAGCTTCGCCTTGCCGTATGTATGGTTACTGACTTCGTCCGTTTCATCTACAACCTCAAAAACATGTTTNNCTTCCTAATTTGCTCTTTGATTTTCATTGAGTATATAAAGTGAGAATCTGTTGAGTTGTTGAAACTCAGCAGATTTTTATATGTGAAAGAAATTTCAAATTTTTTCTAAAAATATCTTGACAGATTAAGTTTTTAGGAGTAGAATGTTTACTAGTTAATTAAACAGTTAAGGAGTTGTTCATGAAGAAACAAAATTTATTTTTAGTCTTGTTAAGTGTCTTTCTTTTATTGCTAGGAGCCTGTAGTCAAAAGGAAAGTCAGACAGGAAAGGGGATGAAAATTGTGACCAGTTTTTATCCTATCTACGCTATGGTTAAGGAAGTATCTGGTGACTTGAATGATGTTCGGATGATTCAGTCAAGTAGTGGGATTCACTCCTTTGAACCTTCGGCAAATGATATCGCAGCCATCTATGATGCAGATGTCTTTGTTTACCATTCTCATACACTCGAATCTTGGGCAGGAAGTTTAGATCCCAATCTAAAAAAATCCAAAGTGAAGGTTTTAGAGGCTTCAGAGGGAATGACTTTAGACCGCGTCCCAGGGCTAGAAGATGTGGAAGCAGGGGATGGAGTTGATGAAAAAACGCTCTACGATCCTCATACTTGGCTAGATCCTGAAAAAGCTGGTGAAGAAGCTCAGATTATCGCTGATAAGCTTTCGGAGGCGGATAGTGAGCATAAAGAAACTTACCAAAAAAATGCGCAAGCCTTTATCAAAAAAGCTCAAGAATTGACTAAGAAATTCCAGCCTAAATTTGAAAAAGCGACTCAGAAAACATTTGTAACACAACATACAGCCTTTTCTTATTTAGCTAAGCGATTTGGACTCAATCAACTTGGTATTGCAGGTATCTCTCCGGAACAAGAACCAAGTCCAAGACAACTAACAGAAATTCAGGAATTTGTTAAAACCTATAAGGTTAAAACGATTTTTACAGAAAGTAACGCTTCTTCAAAAGTAGCTGAAACTCTTGTCAAATCAACAGGTGTGGGTCTTAAAACTCTGAATCCTTTAGAGTCAGACCCACAAAATGACAAGACCTATTTAGAAAATCTTGAAGAAAATATGAGTATTCTAGCAGAAGAATTAAAGTGAGGAAAGAATGAAAATCAATAAAAAATATCTAGCAGGTTCAGTGGCAGTCCTTGCCCTAAGTGTTTGTTCCTATGAGCTTGGACGTTACCAAGCTGGTCAGGATAAGAAAGAGTCTAATCGAGTTTCTTATATAGATGGTGATCAGGCTGGTCAAAAGGCAGAAAATTTGACACCAGATGAAGTCAGTAAGAGAGAGGGGATCAACGCCGAACAAATTGTTATCAAGATTACGGATCAAGGTTATGTGACCTCTCATGGAGACCATTATCATTACTATAATGGCAAGGTTCCTTATGATGCCATCATCAGTGAAGAACTTCTCATGAAAGATCCGAATTATCAGTTGAAGGATTCAGACATTGTCAATGAAATCAAGGGTGGCTATGTGATTAAGGTAGACGGAAAATACTATGTTTACCTTAAAGATGCAGCCCATGCGGATAATATTCGGACAAAAGAAGAGATTAAACGTCAGAAGCAGGAACATAGTAGTAATCACGGTGGCGGTTCAAACAATCAGGCGGTAGTTGCAGCCAGAGCCCAAGGACGTTATACAACGGATGATGGTTATATCTTTAATGCCTCTGATATCATTGAAGATACAGGCGATGCCTATATTGTTCCTCATGGCAATCACTTCCACTATATTCCTAAGAGTGATTTGTCTGCCAGTGAATTAGCTGCTGCCCAAGCCTTCTTATCTGGAAAAGGCGGTCAATTAAGTACGGTTGAATATCGTTCTAGCAGGGGAGAAACAAGATCTAGTGTGAGAACGAGTCCATCTGAAACTCCTCAAAATCTTACAACAACTCCTGAGAGTCAAAATGAGGATTTAGCTAGTCTCCTTCAAGAATTGTACGCTTTGCCACTTAGCCAACGTCATGTGGAGTCTGATGGATTAGTATTTGACCCAGCACAGATTACAAAACGTACTGCAAATGGTGTGGCAGTACCTCACGGAGATCATTTCCATTTCATTCCTTATTCGCAAATGTCTGCCTTGGAAGAAAAATTGGCTCGAAATCTACCAATTGGAGGTCAGCCAGTTCAAAAGCATTCTGATAATACGAAACCAAGCAGTCCTGCGAAACCAAGTTCAGCCATTAAAGCAAACTTTAATCTCAATACGCAGGCACCGAATAGAGCAACTGGAGGAGCCTATACAACGGATGATGGGTATGTCTTTAGTCCAACAGATGTGATTGAAGATACAGGTGACGCTTTTGTTGTACCGCATGGAAATCATTTTCACTATATTCCTAAGAGTGATTTGTCTGCAGGAGAATTGGCTGCAGCCCAAGCCTATTGGAATGGGAAGCAGGGGTCTCGTCCTTCTTCAAGTTCTAGTCATAATGCAAATCCAGCTCAACCAAGCTTGTCAGAGAACCACAATTTGACTGTCAGCCCAACTTATCATCAAAATCAAGGGGAAGACATTCCAAGCCTTTTACGTGAATTGTATGCTAAACCCTTATCAGAACGCCATGTAGAATCGGATGGACTAGTATTTGACCCGGCACAAATAACAAATCGTACAGCTAATGGTGTTGCTGTACCGCACGGAGACCATTATCACTTTATCCCTTATTCACAAATGTCACCTTTGGAAGAAAAATTGGCTCGTATGATAGCTATTAAGGGACAAAATGGTGCAGTCTTGCCGGGAATGAATTATTTGAAACCAGCACCAAAACCGCAAGCTCAACCATCAACTGAGAAAAAACAAACTGATTTTACAGTAGAACAGGTTGTTAGAAAAGTTGGGGAAGGATATGTTGTGGAAATTGCTGGTGTCAGTCACTATGTTTTTGCTAAAGACTTGGCTAAGGATAAGATTGATGCTATTGAAAATCTCTTGTCTAAGAAAACTCAAGAGACACATGCTCTAGTTGCTAAAAAAGAAAATGTCGCTTCTCGTGACCAAGAATTTTATGATAAAGCCTACAATCTGTTAACCCAGACTCATAAAGCCTTGTCTGAAAATAAAGGTCGCGTTTCTGATTTCCAAACTTTAGACAAATTAGCAGAGCGCTTGAATGATGAATCTTCTAATAAAGTAAAATTGGTAGATGATTTATTGGCATTCCTAGCACCAATTACCCATCCAGAGCGACTTGGCAAACCAAATGCTCAAATTGCCTATACAGACGATGAAATTAAATTAGCGAAATTAGCAGGTAAATATACAACAGAGGATGGCTATATCTTTGATGAGCATGATATTGAAAGTGATGAAGGAAATGCCTACGTCACTCCACACTTGAACCATAGCCACTGGATTAAAAAAGACAGCTTATCTGAAGCTGAAAGAGCAGCAGCTCAGGCTTATGCTAAAGAAAAAGGCTTACAAGCTCCAAATTCTACTGAAGCAACAGAAGCAAAACCAGAGGCAACAGGGACAGAAGCTATCTATAACCGCGTAAAAGCTGAGAAAAAGGTACCATTAGAAAAAATACCGAATCATTTACAGTATACTGTAGCTGTACAAAATGGTCACTTTATAATTCCTCACTTTGATCACTATCATAACCTTAAGTTTGCATGGTTTGATGAAGGACTTTACTCAGCTCCTGAAGGCTATACCTTAGAAGATTTATTTGCGACAGTGAAATACTACGTTGAACATCCTGACCAACGTCCTCATTCAGATAATGGTTGGGGTAATGCTAGCGACCATGTTCGTAAAAATAAGGCAGACCAAAACGGTAAACCTGATGAAGATAAGAAACATGATGAAGTAAGTGAGCCAACTCATTCTGAATCTGATGAAAAAGAGAATCACGCTGGTTTAAATCCTTCAGCAGATAATCTTTATAGACCAAGCACTGATGCGGAAGAGACAGAGGAAGAAGCTGAAGATACTACAGATGAGGATGAAGTTCCACAAGTAGAGCGTTCTGTTATTGACGTTAAGATAGCAGAGGCGGAGACCTTGCTAGAAAAAGTAACAGATTCTCGTACTCGCCAAAATGCTATGGAGACATTGTCTGGTCTAAACAGCAGTCTTCTTTTCGGAACGAAAGACAGTAACACTATTTCAGCAGAATTAGATAGGCTCTTGGCTTTGTTAAAAGAGAGTCAACCGACTCCTATACAGTAGTAAAAAGAATGAAGCATATTTTATGGAGAAGTAACCTTTCGTGTTGCTTCTCTTTTTTAGAAGAAAGTAACAGAAACTTGACAGAAGTATAATAGATTGAATCTAGAATAGTACACCTTGACTTCTAAAATATTGTTAGAAATTGATTTGACTGTCCTGATCAATTTGTCCTATTCTTATTTCATTTCTCTATAATTTTAAATAGTAAACTATTTACTGGTTAATTAAATGGTTAAATAAGCGGTTTAGAAAAATTGTTTAACCGAGAAAAAAGAAGTTAAGAAAAAGCTTCATCATTTATTGAAATGAGGGATTTATGAAATTCAGTAAAAAATATATAGCAGCTGGATCAGCTGTTATCGTATCCTTGAGTCTATGTGCCTATGCACAAAACCAGCATCGTTCGCAGGAAAATAAGGACAATAATCGTGTCTCTTATGTGGATGGCAGCCAGTCAAGTCAGAAAAGTGAAAACTTGACACCAGACCAGGTTAGCCAGAAAGAAGGAATTCAGGCTGAGCAAATTGTAATCAAAATTACAGGTCAGGGCTATGTAACGTCACACGGTGACCACTATCATTACTATAATGGGAAAGTTCCTTATGATGCCCTCTTTAGTGAAGAACTCTTGATGAAGGATCCAAACTATCAACTTAAAGACGCTGATATTGTCAATGAAGTCAAGGGTGGTTGTATCATCAAGGACGATGGAAAATATTATGTCTACCTGAAAGATGTAGCTCATGCTGATAATGTTCGAACCAAAGATGAAATCAATCGTCAAAAACAAGAACATGTCAAAGATAATGAGAAGGTTAACTCTAATGTTGCTGTAGCAAGGTCTCAGGGACGATATACGACAAATGATGGCTATGTCTTTAATCCAGCTGATATTATCGAAGATACGGGTAATGCTTATATCGTTCCTCATGGAGATCACTATCACTACATTCCCAAAAGCGATTTATCTGCTAGTGAATTAGCAGCAGCTAAAGCACATCTGGCTGGAAAAAATATGCAACCGAGTCAGTTAAGCTATTCTTCAACAGCTAGTGACAATAACACGCAATCTGTAGCAAAAGGATCAACTAGCAAGCCAGCAAATAAATCTGAAAATCTCCAGAGTCTTTTGAAGGAACTCTATGATTCACCTAGAGCCCAACGTTACAGTGAATCAGATGGCTTGGTCTTTGACCCTGCTAAGATTATCAGTCTTACACCAAATGGAGTTGCGATTCCGCATGGCGACCATTACCACTTTATTCCTTACAGCAAGCTTTCTGCCTTAGAAGAAAAGATTGCCAGAATGGTGTCTATCAGTGGAACTGGTTCTACAGTTTCTACAAATGCAAAACCTAATGAAGTAGTGTCTAGTCTAGGCAGTCTTTCAAGCAATCCTTCTTCTTTAACGACAAGTAAGGAGCTCTCTTCAGTATCTGATGGTTATATTTTTAATCCAAAAGATATCATTGAAGAAACGGCTATAGCTTATATTGTAAGACATGGTGATCATTTCCATTACATTCCAAAATCAAATCAAATTGGGCAACCGACTCTTCCAAACAATAGTCTAGCAACACCTTCTCCATCTCTTCCAATCAATCCAGGAACTTCACATGAGAAACATGAAGAAGATGGATACGGATTTGATGCTAATCGTATTATAGCTGAAGATGAATCAGGTTTTGTCATGAGTTACGGAGACCACAATCACTACATCAAGGTTCAAACTAAGGGCTATGAAGTAGCCTTGAAAAACAAGATTCCAGCCCTGAAATCCAACTATCAGCCTGGGGCCTTTGATGAGAAAACAGTTTTAGCAAAAGTAGATCAACTTCTAGCTGACAGCAGAAGTATCTACAAAGACAAGCCTATTGAACAAAGACAGACTGAGTTAGCTTTAGGTCAGTTTACTGAAAGTTTGAAAAAAATAAAAGTTAGTTGATTGATTACTTCTCTAAATTTTGGGCACACTAAAAAGAGGTCTTGACACCTAAACTTTAAAATTAAAGCATATTGAATCCGTGCTGCTGTGCGAAGCGAATAGCGTCTTGGACGAACATTGTCTTATCTGGATTTCTTATTTCTGTAAGGCCTTGTAATCTTGGATTATAACTCTCCTGTTTTAGGAGTACATGGTAGATAGCAACCAATAATCTGCGACAGATAGCAAGGAAGAAGTAGAAAGTCTTTTGAACAAGGCAAATCAACTCTTGGAACAAATCCATGAAGAAGGAATCAGACAATCCTTGGCAGAAGAAGTAGAAAATCTAAAAGCTGCCACAAACAAGGCTGATGCAGACTTGGATGAAGTAAACAGTCAGGTAAAAGATGTTTTGACTCGTATCGCTAGCGCCCTTCAACAAGAAAAGGAAAATGCTGAGCAAGATTCTCAGACACTTGTACTCTATCAAAAACTCTACGATATTCTCATGTCGCTTCACTCTTATTTAGAAAGTAATAATGGATCTGATGCGGACTTTGATAAGGTGGATGCATTATTAGATCAACTTTCTGCTAATAGTAAAGACAAAACAGCTTTACTTGAATCGGCAAAAGCTTGAATCATCAAATCCAGTCAAAAGCTAGCGCAAGTGAAGAAACAAGTCCAGCAAGAAATGCTGAAGCAAATGGTGATAACACCAGTGCTGAGAACCAACCAAACGCAACTACAGAATCTAACAGCGAAACTGCTAGCGACGAAAACAAACCGAGCAACGCAAGAGATTCTAAACCTGCTGAACCAGCTTCAGAAAAGGTAACAACAGAATCTACAACAAGTACTGGAAGCTAAGAAAAACCAGCAGAATAAAAAGAAAGGCGAAGTAGCTGAGCTACCTCGTCTTTTTAGCCTTTATAAGCTACGATACCAATGATTGTATCAACTGCACGTTCCATAGTCTGAAGGCTGACGTATTCAAAACGACCGTGCATATTTTCTCCTCCCGCAAAGATATTAGGGGTTGGGATTCCCATAAAGGAAATCTTAGAGCCGTCTGTCCCTCCACGGATTGGTTCGATTATAGGAGTGATACCCAAATCTTCCATAACGGCTTTGGCAATGGTAATTGGAGTCATATCTTTTTCAATGACTTCTTTCATATTGTAGTACTGGTCTGTCAAGTTGAGAGTGACACGGTCGCTCCCAAGTTCTTCATTCATCTTATCAGCGATAGATTGCATGGATGCTTTACGCGCTTCAAAGGCATCTTTTTCAAAATCACGAATGATGTAGCTTGCACGCGCCTCCTCAACACTACCTGTCACATCCATTAGATGGTAAAAACCTTGGTAACCTTCAGTTAACTCAGGTCGGTCATTTTCTGGAAGTTGATTATGAAAATCAATTGCTAGTTGAAGGGCGTTGACCATTTGCCCTTTGGCAGTACCAGGGTGGACATTGCGTCCTTGGAAATGCAATTCAGCACCAGCTGCTGAGAAGGTCTCGTACTGAAGTTCACCTAGTGGACCACCATCTACTGTGTAGGCAAAATCCACATCAAAATCTTCTGCATCAAATTTATTAGCACCAACACCGATTTCTTCATCTGGACCAAAACCAACACGAATCTCACAGTGTTTGATTTCAGGGTGACCAGTTAGATATTCGATGGCAGTCATAATCTCAGCAATACCAGACTTATCATCAGCTCCTAGCAAGGTTGTTCCATCTGTTGTGATGAGTGTTTGTCCTGGATATTTTTCAAGACTCTTGAAGTCAGCTGGATCGAGTTTGAAACCAGAATTTCCAAGTTCAATCACACCACCATCGTAGTTTTCAATTACCTGAGGATTAACTCCTTCGGCATTAAAATCAGCAGTATCCATGTGGGAAATGAAACCAATCTTACGTGTTAAAGATGAATCATTGGCTGGCAAGGTACCAATCGCAAAACCATTTGGAAGGTAGTAGACGTTTTGCAGTCCAACACGTTTCATTTCAGGAATCAGAACATTGGTTGCGAAGTCAACCTGACTCTGTGTACTTGGAGTAGTAGTAGAGTGTTCATCAGAGCGCGTGTTGACCTTAACGTAGGTCAAGAAGCGGTCCAAGAGATTTGGATAAGTCATAAAAAACTCCTTTTGAATTTATTTTTTCCATTGTATCATAGAAAGAAGAGAAAAACAAAAGACAGAAGATTGAGAATGTCCCTATGTTAGCGTTTACTTATCGATGAATTAATGATAAAATAAACTTGATAAAAACATCACAAGGAAGCAGTCATGAAAAAAGCAATTTTAATGATGACCTTCGGTTCACCAGAAGAGATTACCTTTGAAGGTGTAGCTGATTTTTTCACAAATATTCGTCGTGGAGTGAGACCTCAAGACCATGAGATTCAAACTCTCTATGATAATTATGTACGAATTGGAGGCACGCCTCTGCAAAGAATTACTCGTGAAGAGGTTGCCTTGGTAGAAGCTAGGCTAGGAAATGAATATAGTGTCTATTTTGCCAATAAGTTTTCCAGTCCCTTTATTCCAGATGTAATTGGTCAGATGGAAGCAGACGGCATTGAGCAGTGTATTTGCCTGATTTTGGAGCCTCATTATTCTTTTTACTCTGTCATGGGTTATGAGAAATTTTTAGAAAGCAAGCAAATTCAATTTTTGGTCATTAAGGACTGGTATCAGGAAGAAGAGCTCTTAAACTATTGGGCAGATGAAATTGCTAAGATTTTAAAAGAAGAAGTAAAGCAGGATAGCTTTAAAGTCATCTTTTCAGCCCACAGTGTGCCCATTTTGCCTTGGATTTTGGTGATCCCTATATCGATCAAATTTTCGAAAATAGCAAGCTAGTAGCTGAAAAACTAGGCTTGAGTTCAGAACAATATACCAATACCTGGCAGAGTGAGAGTGATATTGGGATTCCATGGATTAAGCCAGATGTTTTGGAGTATCTCAGAGAACAGACAGAACATCCAGACCATTATATTTTTGTTCCTATCAGCTTCATTAGCGAGCATATTGAAGTCTTGTTTGATAATGATGTGGAATGTTATGACTTGTGTCAGGAATTGGGTGTCAACTACCATCGTCCACCAATGCCCAATACGGATTCTCGCTTGATTGGTGCCTTGGTTAATACAGTCAGAGCTAATGAATATCAAGAGTTTAAGGAATTTCTCCCAGAAGAAGAGACCTTTGATGAGTTAGTTCCTTCAGACGAGACGAAAAACATTTTGGCTGAATCTGAAGATTTACAAATGCCAGAATTTGTGAAAAAACTGATTGAGAAAAAAGGGCGGGAGAATGTTAAGATGCCTTATCTTCTCAAAAAAATGCTTGAAAAAGCAGGCAAGTTACCCAAAGAGTAAAGAAAAAAGGATTCAGCTTTGCGCTAGATCCTTTTAATCGATTATTTTTTCTCAAGAAGGGCTTTGATTTCTTGAAGGACTTCCAATTCGGTTGGTTTTTTTTCGTCAGTTTTTTCTTCCTTTATACCAGTGAGTTTCTGTGCTTTTTCAATGCCCTTGATAATAAAGAAGAGGGCGGTACCCACAAAGATAAAATTGATAATAGCACTTAAGAAGTTACCATAGCCGACTCCATGCCAAGAAAGTTGGGCGATACGTTCAACTTTAGCAGCTTTCAAAGCGGGATTTAAAATAAGAGGAGTGATAATGTCGTTTACAAGTGAAGTAACGATAGCACCAAAAGCAGAGGCAATGACAACACCGACAGCAAGGTCAATAACATTTCCTCGAAGCAAGAACGATTTTAGATTTTTTAACATACTGTTTTCCTTTCAATGTTTCGTGTTTTATTGTATCCTAAATCATTATAGAAGGCAATTAAAAGGCTCATAAATGGAGCATTATTTTCTAAAAATATAGATCTTGCTCAAGATATAATTGATGATAATAATGAGTATTTGTGCAATTATTGTTTCAATAGCATTTATCTTATCAATGTTTTCATTTACGAATTGACCTATGATGTGAGGAAATTGGGTTACAAAGAGAAAAGTTAAAAACAAGTCTAACAGAAAAGTAGAAAGGCGAGCAAGAGAAAATTTCACTAAACGGATAAGCCGATTCTTCCTTGCTTGCTTAAATACAATCGTATCATTTGTGATAAAGGCAAAGAGGATACCGATAATATTTGCTAGGGCAGTAGCAAGAAGTTCCTGATGACTTAGTTGATAAATGACCAATCGCGAGAGAATCGAAACTAGAGTTGTTGCAAGGCCAAAAAAGAGATAGGCTAAGATTTCATTGTTAAAAAATTTTTGAATAGGAATTTTCATGTGTTAAGTATAGCATAAAGCAGGCTATTGTGCTATACTAGTAGGGTTGAATAAAGCAACCCTTGGTGCTTAGCTTCTTTCACCAAGCATATTACACGCGGGCAACCGCCAAAGGAGAAAAGATGAAAAAATTAACTATTCGTGATGTTGCAGATATTGCAATCGTCGCTGCTATCTACGTCGTTTTGACTGTCACACCGCCCCTAAATGCCATCAGCTATGGTGCTTATCAGTTTCGTATTTCAGAAATGATGAACTTTATGGCTTTTTACAATCCTAAGTACATCATCGGAGTTACTATCGGTTGTATGATTGCTAATTTCTTTAGCTTCGGACTCCTAGATGTCTTTGTTGGTGGTGGATCAACCTTGGTATTCCTCAGTTTAGGTGTTTGGCTTTTTGCAAAATACAGCAAGGATTACCTCTTTAACGGATTGATTCGAAAAGATCATTTCTTCTTTTCAATCCTCTTTTCAATTTCCATGTTTACCATCGCTGCAGAGTTAAATATTGTAGCAGAATTACCATTTTTCCTTACTTGGTTTACAACAGGAATTGGTGAATTTGCCTCATTGATTATTGGAGCGATTATTATCGGTAAAATTGGTCGTCGAATCGATTTAAGCAAATAGAACAGGACAAGCTGGGTAGCCTTTACCTGGCTTTTTCTTATGGAAAATTTCTAAGAAAACTTGACAAGTTTTTCTGATTATAGTATACTTACTTAAGTAAGCTGATTTAGCTCAGTTGGCAGAGCGCATCCATGGTAAGGATGAGGTCGCCGGTTCAATCCCGGCAATTAGCATGATATGTATAGGGAAACTCTTGAATACGAGAGTTTTTTGTTATACTCGATCGAAAAAATTTCTTATTGACAAAATCAAGTATCTCTAGTAATATAGAATATGCGATGAGTCGATAGGTAGTCTTCGGACTACTATTGAGCATAAGGAGGTCATAACGCAGGAGCGGACCTTGATGAGTTGTGTGAACCTGCTTATCACATGAAGATGCCTCTTAGTCCTTGGTCTAGCGACTGGGGATTTTTATTTTTCAAAAAATGATAAAAAAGCTTTGCAATTCATGGAAAAAGTAGTATAATACTTCTATTATAGAAATTTTTAGAAAATTCCGAAAGAGGTTATTTATGGGATATACAGTTGCTGTAGTCGGCGCGACAGGTGCTGTCGGTGCTCAGATGATAAAAATGTTGGAAGAATCAACACTTCCAATCGATAAAATTCGTTTACTTGCTTCTGCACGTTCAGCAGGCAAGACTTTGAAATTTAAAGACCAAGATATTACGATTGAAGAAACGACTGAGACAGCTTTTGAGGGAGTTGATATTGCTCTCTTTTCAGCAGGTGGTTCGACATCAGCTAAGTATGCACCATACGCAGTTAAAGCTGGAGCGGTAGTAGTAGATAATACATCTTACTTCCGTCAAAATCCAGACGTTCCTTTGGTTGTTCCAGAGGTCAATGCTCACGCACTTGATGCCCACAATGGGATCATTGCCTGCCCTAACTGTTCAACAATTCAAATGATGGTGGCTCTTGAGCCAGTTTGCCAAAAATGGGGCTTGGACCGTATCATTGTTTCAACTTACCAAGCAGTTTCAGGTGCTGGTATGGGAGCAATTCTTGAGACACAACGTGAACTTCGTGAAGTCTTGAATGATGGTGTAACCCCACGTGATTTGCATGCCGAAATCTTGCCTTCAGGTGGTGACAAGAAACATTATCCTATCGCCTTTAATGCTCTTCCACAAATTGATGTCTTCACTGACAATGATTACACTTATGAAGAGATGAAGATGACTAAGGAAACTAAGAAAATCATGGAAGATGATAGTATTGCCGTTTCAGCAACATGTGTTCGTATTCCAGTCTTATCAGCTCACTCTGAGTCTGTTTATATCGAAACAAAAGAAGTGGCTCCAATTGAAGAAGTGAAAGCAGCTATCGCAGCCTTCCCAGGTGCTGTTCTTGAAGATGATGTAGCTCATCAAATCTATCCGCAAGCCATCAATGCCGTGGGTTCACGTGATACCTTTGTTGGTCGTATCCGTAAAGACTTGGATGCTGAAAAAGGAATCCACATGTGGGTTGTTTCAGATAACCTTCTCAAAGGTGCTGCTTGGAACTCAGTTCAGATTGCAGAAACTTTGCACGAACGTGGATTGGTTCGTCCAACAGCTGAATTGAAATTTGAATTAAAATAGTCATATAATTTAGGAGTTCAGATGAACTCCTTCTTTGAAATAGAGAGGTGTTTTCATGTCTTATCAAGATTTAAAAGAGTGTAAAATCATCACAGCCTTTATTACCCCCTTTCACGAGGACGGTTCCATCAACTTTGATGCCATTCCAGCCTTGATTGAGCATTTATTGACCCATCATACAGACGGCATTCTTCTAGCTGGAACGACTGCTGAGAGTCCGACCTTGACCCACGATGAGGAGTTGGAACTCTTTGCGGCTGTACAAAAGATTGTCAATGGACGTGTTCCTTTGATTGCGGGTGTGGGTACCAATGATACGCGTGACTCGATCGAGTTTGTCAAAGAAGTAGCAGAATTTGGCGGTTTTGCTGCTGGACTTGCTATCGTACCTTACTACAACAAACCTTCTCAAGAAGGAATGTACCAGCACTTTAAAGCAATTGCAGATGCTTCGGACCTACCGATTATTATCTATAACATTCCAGGACGTGTGGTTGTCGAATTGACTCCAGAAACCATGCTTCGTTTGGCTGACCATCCAAATATCATCGGTGTTAAAGAATGTACTAGCTTGGCCAATATGGCTTACTTGATTGAGCACAAGCCAGAGGAGTTCTTGATTTATACAGGTGAGGATGGAGATGCTTTCCATGCCATGAACCTTGGTGCGGATGGGGTTATTTCTGTTGCCTCTCATACAAATGGGGATGAGATGCACGAGATGTTTACTGCCATTGCAGAAAGCGACATGAAGAAAGCCGCAGCTATTCAGCGTAAATTCATTCCTAAAGTCAATGCCCTCTTCTCTTATCCAAGTCCTGCTCCTGTTAAGGCAGTTCTCAACTATATGGGATTTGCAGCTGGACCAACTCGTCTACCTCTTGTTCCAGCACCAGAAGAAGATGCCAAACGCATTATCAAGGTTGTCGTAGATGGCGACTACGAAGCAACTAAGGCAACTGTAACAGGTGTCTTAAGACCAGATTACTAATAAGACAATAAAATCCATGACCGTAAGAACGATCATGGATTTTTCTTATTTTCCTAAACAGAATTGGCTAAAGAGTTGGGTAATGAGTTCATCTGGAGCAGCATCCCCAGTGATTTCTCCCAGGATTTCCCAAGTACGAGTCAAGTCAACTTGAAGTAAATCAACTGGCATCCCCAGTTCAAGACCTTCGTTTACAGCTTGTAGGCTTTCAACTGCTTTTTCAATCAGGGAAATGTGACGAGCATTTGATAGGTAGGTTGCGTCTTGCTCAACCAAACCAGCATTTTCAAAGAAGAGGTTGTTGATTTTCTCTTCAATCTTATCGATATTTTGATTTTTAAGGACTGAAATACGGATAACGTCTTCAGGTAGTTCCGAAGTCTCAATTGTTTCAGGCAGGTCGGTTTTATTAAGTAGAATAATGCGATTGGTATCTTGGCTAATTTCAAGAAGTTGTCTGTCTTGCACAGTCAGTGGTTCACTGGCATTTAACACAAGTAGTACCAAGTCGGCTTCCTTGAGGGCTTTTTTCGAACGCTCAACACCTATTTGTTCCACGATGTCATCCGTTTCACGGATACCAGCTGTATCAATCAATTTGAGAGGAACACCATTGATGTTGACGTATTCTTCGATGACATCACGGGTTGTACCAGCAATATCTGTGACGATAGCCTTGTCCTCACGCAAGAGGTTGTTGAGAAGGCTTGATTTCCCAACGTTGGGACGTCCGATGATGGCAGTGGAAATTCCTTCACGAAGGATTTTACCGCGACGGGCTGTTCTAAGGAGATTAGTTAGCAATTGCTCAAACTCCATAGTCTTTTCACGGACAACAGCAGTAGTGGCTTCCTCAACATCGTCATACTCAGGATAGTCGATATTGACTTCAACTTGGGCAAGTGTATTGAGGATTTCTTGCCGGGTATTATTAATCAGCTCAGAAAGGGAACCGTCCAATTGTTTGACCGCAATGTTCATGGCCTTGTCAGTCTTAGCACGGATGATATCCATCACTGCCTCAGCCTGTGTCAAGTCTACACGACCGTTTAAAAAGGCACGTTTGGTAAATTCACCAGGTTCAGCCAATCGAGCTCCTTCACGGATAGCTAGTTGGAGAATTTCATTGGTTACCGCAATCCCGCCGTGAGTGTTAATCTCGATAATATCCTCACGAGTGAAGGTCTTTGGAGACTTCATAGCCCCAACCATAACCTCGTCCATGACTTTACCAGTCAGAGGATCAATAATGTGACCGTAGTTGAGAGTGTGGCTAGCAACCTGACTCAAGTCTTTTCCTTTAAAAATCTTTTGCGCAATAGCAAAACTGTCTGTTCCGCTCAGGCGGACAATACCAATAGCCCCTTCACCTAGTGGAGTAGAGATAGCAGCGATGGTATCAAATTCACGTGTAATCATAATGTTTCCTTTAATAAATGGCTCTTTTCTTGGAAATTTTTCCAAGTCTCTTTTCAAATTGTAACAAATTTGAACTATTTCTTCAATGAATGCTACTTGGAGATTGAAAAAGCCTAAGCAATTCTGCTTAAGCTAGCTTATTTGGTGCGCATTTCCCCTTGTGGGAAATAAGTTCCTTCTGGCATGTCATTGATGATGACATGGACAGCAGATTGAGGGGCTCCAGTATTACGGACAACAGCTTCCGTTACTTCCTTAGCAAGAGCCTTCTTTTGCTCGAGCGTGCGTCCTTCAAATAAATCGATGCGTACAAATGGCATAATGGCTTCCTCCACTAGTTTTGATTTCTTCTATTTTACCACATTTTGCCGTTTAAAGCTTCAGAAAATTATGATATACTAGAATGTAGCAAAAATTTAGAAATGGACGTGAAGCAAGAAACATGGCACAGTTGTATTATCGTTATGGGACCATGAACTCTGGTAAGACGATTGAGATTCTCAAGGTGGCCTATAACTATGAGGAGCAAGGAAAAGGTGTTGTGATTATGACCTCAGCTCTTGATACTCGTGACGGTGTTGGCTATGTGTCGAGTCGGATTGGCATGAAACGCCCTGCCATTGCGATTGAGGAAACAACTGATATCTTCGGCTATATCCGAGACCTATCAGAAAAACCTTACTGTGTGTTGGTTGATGAAGCCCAGTTTCTCAAACGTCATCATGTTTATGACCTAGCTCGTGTTGTCGACGAGTTAGACATACCCGTCATGGCTTTTGGCTTGAAAAATGACTTTCGCAATGAACTGTTCGAAGGTTCCAAGTATCTCTTGCTTTTAGCAGACAAAATTGACGAAATCAAGACCATCTGTCAGTATTGCAAGAAAAAGGCGACCATGGTGTTGCGTACACAGGATGGACTGCCCGTTTACGATGGAGAACAGATCCAGATTGGTGGTAATGAAACCTATATCTCAGTTTGCCGTAAACATTATTTTGCGCCTGAAATCAATAAGGAGAATAAAGAAAAATGAACATCTATGATCAACTACAAGCTGTAGAAGACCGTTATGAAGAATTAGGAGAGTTGCTCAGTGACCCAGATGTGGTATCGGATACCAAGCGATTTATGGAATTATCCAAGGAAGAAGCTAGTACCCGTGACACGGTTACAGCCTACCGTGAGTACAAACAAGTCCTTCAAAACATCGTTGATGCTGAAGAGATGATTAAGGAATCAGGCGGAGATGCGGACTTGGAAGAGATGGCCAAGCAAGAACTCAAAGATGCCAAGGCTGAAAAAGAAGAATACGAAGAAAAACTGAAAATCTTGCTCCTTCCTAAAGATCCAAACGATGACAAGAATATCATCCTTGAAATCCGTGGAGCAGCTGGTGGAGATGAAGCAGCACTTTTCGCCGGAGACCTTCTAACTATGTATCAAAAGTATGCGGAAGCCCAAGGCTGGCGCTTTGAAGTCATGGAGGCTTCTATGAATGGTGTCGGTGGTTTTAAAGAAGTGGTTGCTATGGTTTCTGGTCAGTCGGTTTACTCTAAACTCAAGTACGAATCAGGTGCCCACCGTGTGCAACGTGTCCCTGTGACAGAAAGTCAAGGTCGTGTTCATACTTCGACAGCGACAGTTCTTGTCATGCCTGAAGTTGAAGAGGTTGAATACGACATTGATCCAAAAGACCTTCGTGTCGACATCTATCACGCCTCTGGTGCTGGTGGACAGAACGTCAACAAGGTTGCGACTGCGGTTCGTATCGTTCACTTGCCAACCAATATCAAGGTTGAGATGCAAGAAGAACGTACCCAGCAGAAGAACCGTGAGAAGGCTATGAAGATTATCCGTGCGCGTGTTGCTGACCACTTCGCACAAATTGCACAAGATGAACAAGACGCTGAGCGTAAGTCGACAATCGGTACTGGTGACCGTTCAGAACGAATCCGTACTTATAATTTCCCACAAAACCGTGTCACAGACCACCGTATCGGCTTAACTCTCCAAAAACTAGATACGATTTTATCTGGTAAATTGGACGAAGTTGTGGATGCCTTGGTTCTCTATGACCAAACACAAAAATTAGAAGAATTAAACAAATAATGAAATTAGCTCAATTATTTTCAGATTTTGAAGAAGAGTTGATAAGAAAAGGGGAGGAAGCTGAAAGCCTCTCTTTTGTCTATCGTAGCCTGAGAAATCTCTCTTTTACTGACTTTGTCTTTGCTCTTCAGCAGGAAGTGACCGAAGAGGAAGAAGTATTTGTAAAAGAAATTTTCCAACAGTTAGTAGCTCATAAACCAGCCCAGTATATCATTGGACAGGCAGATTTTTATGGAATGCAGTTAAAAGTTGATGAGCGAGTATTGATCCCTCGTCCAGAAACAGAGGAGTTGGTGGAGCTTATCCTGGCTGAAAATCCTGTGAAAAATCTTAAGATCCTAGATATCGGAACTGGAAGTGGAGCTATTGCTCTCGCTCTAGCAAAAAACAGACCAGATTGGTCAGTGACAGCAGCAGATATTTCCCAAGATGCTTTAGATATAGCCAGCGAAAATGCTAAAAATCAAAATCTTCAAATATTTTTAAAAAAATCTGACTGTTTTACCGAAATTTCTGAAAAATATGATATAATTGTCTCCAATCCACCCTATATCTCTCGTGAAGATGAGTCAGAGGTCGGCTTGAATGTCTTGCATTCGGAGCCTCATCTAGCTCTCTTTGCAGATGAGGATGGCCTAGCTATTTACCGTAGAATTGCGGAAGATGCAAAAGACTATCTCAAAGATGGTGGTAAGATTTACCTTGAAATTGGATACAAGCAAGGTCAAAGTGTTCCTGAACTTTTTAGGAAACATCTTCCTGAAAAGCGAGTACGAACACTCAAGGACCAATTTGGTCAAGATAGGATGGTCGTGGTTGATGATGGACAGGATTAAACAAGAGTTGGAAAAGGGTGGAGCTGTCGTTCTGCCTACAGAGACGGTTTACGGTCTTTTTGCTAAGGCCTTAGATGAAAAAGCAGTTAACCATGTTTACCAACTCAAACGTCGTCCTAGAGACAAGGCGCTCAATCTCAATGTTGCCTCTTTAGAGGATATCTTGTACTTTTCAAAGAATCAGCCAACTTATCTTCAAAAACTTGTAGAGACCTTTTTACCAGGTCCCTTGACCATTATCCTTGAAGCCAATGACCGAGTTCCCTATTGGGTCAATTCTGGCCTTGAAACTGTTGGATTTCGGATACCTAGTCATCCCATTACGCTGGATTTAATTCGAGTGACAGGACCCCTGATTGGGCCATCTGCTAATATCTCAGGTCAGGCAAGTGGAGTAACCTTTGAACAAATTCTGAAGGATTTTGACCAAGAGGTTCTGGGTCTGGAAGACGATGTTTTTCTAACTGGACAGGATTCAACTATTTTGGATTTGTCGGGAGACAAGGTGAAAATTTTACGCCAAGGGGCCATTAAGCGAGAAGATATTCTTGCTCGGTTGCCAGAGATTTCTTTTGAGGAGGAATGAGATGCTAAGAGATTTAAGAGAAACTGATGTGAAAGCCATTTGTGAAATCAACCAAGATGCTTTGGGTTATTCTTTTAGTTTAGAGGAAACGGCTAGCCAACTAGCTAAACTGTCTCAGGATTCACATCATTTTCTACTTGGCTATGAGGATGCAGCTAGTCATGCCTTGCTTGGATATGTCCACGCTGAGGTCTATGAATCACTTTATTCTAAAGCAGGATTTAATATTTTAGCCTTAGCAGTTTCACCTCAAGCGCAAGGTCAAGGTATTGGTAAAAGCTTATTACAAGGGTTGGAACAAGAAGCCAAAAGACGTGGTTATGGGTTTATCCGCTTAAACTCTGCCGATCATCGTCTGGGTGCTCATGCATTTTATGAAAAAGTTGGTTATACTTGTGATAAAATGCAGAAACGGTTTATTCGCATCTGTTAGTTTATTTTCTTACTTGTAGAATCAAACTAATGGACTAGTCACACAATAAAGGAGAAGACCTATGATTTTTGATAAAGATGATTTTAAAGCATACGATGCTGATCTCTGGAATGCTATTGCCAAAGAAGAAGAACGCCAACAAAATAACATTGAGTTGATTGCTTCGGAAAACGTAGTTTCCAAGGCTGTTATGGCAGCTCAAGGGTCTATCTTGACAAACAAATATGCCGAGGGTTACCCAGGCCGCCGTTATTATGGTGGAACGGATGTGGTAGACGTGGTAGAAAGTCTAGCTATTGAACGTGCAAAAGAAATTTTCGGTGCAAAATTTGCTAATGTCCAACCTCACTCAGGAAGCCAAGCCAACTGTGCGGCTTACATGGCCTTGATTGAGCCAGGTGATACCGTTATGGGGATGGATTTAGCAGCAGGTGGACACTTGACCCACGGAGCTCCAGTTAGCTTCTCAGGTCAAACCTACAACTTTGTTTCTTATAGTGTAGATCCTGAAACGGAATTATTGGACTTTGATGCTATATTGAAGCAAGCCCAAGAAGTAAAACCAAAATTGATCGTAGCTGGTGCTTCAGCCTATTCTCAAATTATCGACTTTTCAAAATTCCGTGAAATTGCGGACGCTGTTGGGGCTAAACTTATGGTAGATATGGCTCATATCGCTGGTTTGGTTGCTGCTGGTCTTCACCCAAGTCCAGTACCATATGCTCATATCACTACAACAACGACTCACAAAACCCTTCGTGGACCTCGTGGTGGTTTGATTTTGACTAATGACGAAGAACTTGCTAAGAAAATCAATTCAGCTATTTTCCCTGGTATTCAGGGTGGTCCTTTGGAGCACGTTGTGGCGGCTAAAGCTGTTTCCTTCAAAGAAGTTTTGGATCCAGCCTTCAAGGAATATGCTGCTAATGTTATCAAGAACAGCAAGACTATGGCAGCTGTCTTCTTACAAGACCCTGATTTTCGTATTATTTCTGGTGGGACTGAAAACCACCTCTTCCTAGTGGATGTGACTAAGGTTGTAGAAAACGGAAAAGTTGCTCAAAACTTGCTGGATGAAGTCAATATTACCCTAAATAAAAACTCAATCCCATATGAAACCTTGTCACCATTCAAGACAAGTGGTATTCGTATCGGATCTGCAGCCATTACTGCACGTGGATTTGGTGAAGAAGAAAGTCGCAAAGTGGCTGAACTCATCATTAAAACCCTTAAAAATGCAGAAAATAAAGCTGTCTTAGAAGAAGTGAGAAGTGCAGTTAAAGAATTGACAGATGCCTTCCCATTATACGAGGACTAAAACTTTTATGGATATTTATATTAAGAAAGCCATTATTCACCAGTTCAGTCCGGATGATACCGAGCTGTTCCTAGCGGATAAGCTTCTCAATATTACTCCAAAAATCGAAGAATACCTGCGTAAAAAAATTGAACGTGTGTATTCAGATGAAGCCAAGACTGGGATTTTCGAAGAAGAAAATCCCTTCTTCAATCATATCACAGACGATTTGTTGAAGACATCAGTAACACTGGCTAATCTCTGGAAAGAGGAGTTCAGCATTTCAGAAAATCTTAAGACCAATGACTTGATTTTTGTGCAATTTTCTAAAGAAGGTGTAGAACATTTTGCTTTCTTACGAATTGCTCTGCGTGAGACCTTGACTCACCTTGGAGGAGAAGTTGATAATCCAATCAAGCTGACTCAGAATAATCTGCCTGGATTTGGAACGGGTGCCGACGAAGCCTTGGTGGTCAATCTTCAGAGTCGCAAGTACCATCTGATTGAAAAACGCATCAAGTACAACGGGACTTTTTTGAACTATTTTTCAGATAATCTTCTTGCTGTCGCCCCTAAAATTTCACCCAAGAAATCTATCAAAGAACTGGAAAAAACGGCACAGCGCATTGCTGAATCTTTTAACACAGATGATTTTCAATTTCAATCCAAGGTCAAATCAGCGATTTTCAACAACCTAGAAGAAAGCAATGAATTGTCACCAGAGAAACTGGCCAATGACCTTTTTGACAACAATCTGACGGCTCGTTTGAGCTTTATTGACCAAGTCAAAGAAGCCGTACCAGAACCTGTTCAATTTGATGAAATTGATGCTAGTCGCCAATTAAAGAAATTTGAAAACCAAAAACTCTCCTTATCAAATGGAATTGAGCTCATCGTTCCCAATAACGTCTATCAAGACGCCGAGTCTGTTGAGTTTATCCAAAACGAAAATGGAACCTACTCTATCTTAATCAAAAATATCGAGGATATCCAAAGTAAATAATGTTTAAACGAATTCGAAGAGTGCTTGTACTAGCAGTCTTCCTTTTTGCTGGATATAAATCTTACCGCGTTCACCAAGATGTCAAGCAAGTCATGACCTATCAACCCATGGTGCGAGAAATCTTGAGTGAAAAAGACACCCCAGCAAACGAAGAGCTTGTGCTCGCTATGATTTATACCGAAACAAAAGGAAAAGAAGGCGATGTTATGCAGTCTAGTGAGTCTGCAAGCGGTTCAACCAACACCATCAATGATAATGCCTCTAGCATTCGGCAAGGCGTTCAAACTCTGACAGACAATCTCTATCTGGCCCAGAAGAAGGATGTAGATGTCTGGACGGCTGTTCAAGCCTATAATTTTGGACCTGCCTATGTCGATTATATCGCCCAAAATGGAAAGGAAAATACCCTAGCACTGGCGAAACAGTACTCCCGTGAGACTGTTGCTCCCTTGCTTGGCAATACCACTGGAAAGACTTATAGTTATATTCACCCCATTTCCATTTTTCATGGAGCCGAACTCTATGTAAATGGAGGAAACTATTATTATTCTAGACAGGTGCAACTCAACCTTTACATCATCAAATGTTTCACTCTCTTTTCGACATCTGGCTAGTCCAGGTGTTTTTTATAAGTTTTCTTTAAGATAGATATATTACTCTAGAAAGGTAAAGGAGGAAATTCCCTATGAGAAAGAAACTCTTTCTGACCAGTGCTGCGGTCTTGTGGGCAGTAACAGCTATGAATAGCGCCCATGCAGCAACAGATGTGCAAAAAGTTATCGATGAAACCTATGTCCAACCTGAATATGTCCTGGGTTCATCATTATCTGAAGATCAAAAAAATCAAACTTTAAAAAAACTAGGCTACAATGCTTCAACAGACACCAAAGAACTCAAGACCATGACACCTGATGTCTATTCTAAAATCATGAATGTGGCCAATGACTCTAGTTTACAGTTGTATTCATCAGCCAAGATTCAAAAGCTGGGTGATAAGTCGCCTCTAGAAGTCAAGATTGAAACGCCTGAAAATATCACCAAGGTGACGCAGGATATGTATCGAAATGCAGCTGTTACCTTAGGTGTGGAACATGCTAAAATCACTGTAGCAGCTCCTATTCCAGTTACAGGTGAGAGTGCCTTGGCAGGGATTTACTATTCGCTGGAAGCTAATGGAGCCAAGGTGTCACAAGCCAACAAAGATTTGGCTCAAGAAGAGTTGAAGGCTTTGTCCGATATCAATGCTGAAAACAAGGACAAAACAGGCTATGATGCTAATAAATTAAACGTTGCCCTAGCCGATATCAAGTCAGGACTTGCCAAAGCTAAAGAAAGCAAGGGAAATCTGACAGAGGAAGATGTCCGTAAAATCGTTGAAGATACCTTAAAAAATTACAAACTTGATCAGGTGATAACAGGAAACCAAATCAATATCATCATCAATTTTGCTTTGAATCTCTCAAAGAGTGATATCCTCAGCAATGCAGACTTCACTAAAACCCTGAATGACCTTAAACAAAGCATCGTATCACAAGCTGGCGACAGTTTTAAAAATATCAACCTTAACTTTGATACTGATAAGGCGCTAGAGGACGGCGGTAATTTCTTAAGCTCCCTCTGGCAAGCTATTGTCAACTTCTTCAAGAGTTTTGGTTCTTAAGAAATTTCATGGTATAATAGATGGTAACCGTAACGTTGCCGTCTTTTTTGTCGGCCAGTAGAAAGAGAAGAGAATGTTAAAGAAAAATGATATTGTAGAAGTTGAAATTGTTGACTTGACCCATGAAGGTTCAGGTGTGGCTAAGGTAGATGGTTTGGTATTTTTTGTTGAGAATGCTTTACCGAGTGAAAAAATCCTCATGCGTGTCCTCAAGGTCAATAAAAAGATTGGTTTCGGAAAAGTAGAAGAATACCTTGTCCAATCACCACACCGTAATCAAGATCTAGATTTGGCTTACCTGCGTTCAGGAATCGCTGATTTAGGTCATCTTTCCTATTCAGAACAGCTCAAGTTTAAAACCAAGCAAGTTAAGGACAGTCTCTACAAGATTGCAGGAATTACAGATGTAGAGGTTGCTGAAACTTTGGGTATGAAAAATCCAGTCAAGTACCGCAACAAGGCACAGGTGCCTGTTCGTAGAGTGAATGGTATCTTGGAAACTGGATTTTTCCGTAAGAATTCCCACGACCTCATGCCTCTAGAAGATTTCTTTATCCAAGATCCTGTGATTGATGAGGTAGTAGTAGTCCTACGCGACTTGCTTCGTCGTTATGATTTGAAACCTTATGATGAAAAGGAACAAGCTGGCTTGATTCGAAACCTTGTGGTGCGTCGCGGACACTATTCAGGTCAAATTATGGTTATTTTGGTAACAACTCGTCCTAAAGTTTTCCGAGTGGAGCAATTGATTGAGCAACTAATCAAGCAGTTCCCAGAGATTGTGTCTGTTATGCAAAATATCAACGACCAGAACACAAATGCGATTTTTGGTAAGGAATGGCGCACACTTTATGGACAAGACTTTATCACTGACCAGATGTTGGGAAATGACTACCAAATCGCTGGACCAGCTTTTTACCAAGTCAATACCGAAATGGCTGAAAAACTTTATCAAACAGCCATTGACTTTGCTGCATTAAAAGAAGATGATGTGGTCATTGATGCCTATTCTGGTATCGGGACGATTGGCCTTTCTGTTGCCAAACAGGTCAAAGAAGTCTATGGTGTTGAAGTAATTCCAGAAGCGGTTGAGAATAGCAAGAAGAATACTCAACTCAACAATATTTCAAACGCCCACTATGTCTGTGACACAGCTGAAAATGCCATGAAGAATTGGGCCAAAGATGGAATACAACCAAACCTTATCCTAGTGGACCCACCAAGAAAAGGACTCACAGAAAGCTTTATCAAGGCAAGCGCTCAAACAGGAGCTGATCGCATAGCCTATATCTCATGTAATGTCGCGACTATGGCGCGTGATATTAAACTCTACCAAGAGTTAGGATATGAAGTGAAGAAAGTCCAGCCGGTGGATTTATTTCCTCAAACTCATCATGTTGAGAGTGTGAGTTTGTTAGTGAAACGCAGTTAATCCTCAAAAGGTTCCCCAAACCTTTTGAGTCCGCCAATGGGATAGCTGTCGTAGAGTAATAAGTTTACGACGAAACGATAGGGTAACAGCGAACCGCTGAGTATGTAGCCTTGAAATGATGTTTTAAGAAGGTGGAAAAAAGAATTTGCTATATCCTAAGGGTAACTAATCAGTATTATATTCTGAAAAATCAATCTACGGATAATTTAGATGAGGTTATAAATGATTATATTAGAGTTATATCAAAATAATTATTCTAAAGATTTAGTCGCATTTGATTCCATAAAAGATGGGAAAGCCTTTGTAGCTCAAATTCCGGGATACACTCTGGAAACAGAAGATGGTTTTGAAGTGGAGTATTTTAATCCTAAAAACATACCGGATTATATGGAAATTATTTTTAACGGAAATATTGTTCCTTTATCTAAATTTATGTTCGATCCTGAGGAAAATGTAGACATTATTTGGAAAGAGATTTCAAATTTATCCCTCAAAAATGATAGAGTAATCGAAGGATATTCAAAAATCGATGCATATGTCGTTAACAACCATGAAGTTAAAGCCTATGTCGAAACAAGAGAAACGAACTATCGTAAAGCAAAAGACTTCTTAGAAAGCCGTGGATATGAAATCGACAGAAGCTTTTTCGGAAGTGAAGACGGCGAAGCGATTCTCTACAGAAAAAAAGGTGCCGAAGATTGGCATTTCTTATCACATTTAGACTCAATGTTTGTAGAGATTGAAGATGTAGAAGGATATGTTAAAGAAGAGGTGGGAGAGATTCAATAGTCAAGCAAAGTTCCTTGTGAGTATGTACCTTTGCTAGTAAAAGCGTCAAAACGTTGTAACGAAGGGGGTTAAGAAAACCCTTGAGTGTAAGCCTTCTTCTTGTTTAGAGGGAAAGTATTAGAGTAGCCGCTCATAATTTATACTAGATTTGATAACTTATTTGAGATAGATTTTATTTCTATAAATACTGTGAAAATTTTTTAATACTAAAGATTTAAAGTTACTATGTTAAAAATTCTCTCCACTTTTAAACTAATGTATTATAAAAGCCAGTTGACACAAGTGTTACACCTGTGATAGAATTAACTAGAGGTGAAGAAAATGGCAACCGATAAAAATAGAATAATGATTAGCTTGGATGATAAAAATCTAGAGAAACTTGAAAATTTAGTAGAAGATGCTAGAGATAGAAGAGGAATGCGACTAACAAAGTCCCAGGTTATAGAATTACTCCTAAATACTGTTGATTATTTCGATGATATTATGGGAGCTATTTACTCAAAAAAATAAGAGCAAAAATGCTATTATTTTTTTACAAACAGGTGCAACACTAGTGAAGCAGGAGTGATGAAATGGTTGTTTATATTAGACAAAGCAAACTACCAAGTGAAGTTTCAATTAATAAATACAATGCTCAAGTAGGTGCCTACTTACAAGGAGAAGAAATTATTTTATATCAATCTTTTTCTGAAATAGAACAGTTAACAAGTGAAGATATAGTTGTAGATTATATAATGGAGACTAGAGCATTGCTAAAAATGATGGGGTTAAATGTTCCGGTTTATGACTATCCTATTGAGCTTAAAGACTTTTATGGTCGAAAGATTTATGAAGGTGTTTTAGGAGAGATTGTAAATATACCTGATAATTGGGGAAAATTTATTAAGCCTAAAGCTGGTTCAAAAGTCTTTACTGGAAGAGTTGTTAACGGAACCCGTGATTTGATAGGTATTGGTCTACCTTTTGACTATCCTATATGGATTAGTGAGGTTGCAGAATTCATAGCAGAATGGCGTTGTTTTGTTTTAGATGGTAGCGTATTAGATGTTCGACCCTATACAGGTGATTATCATGCACAATTTGATCCTAGTGTAATTGATAAAGCCATATCATGTTGGAAAGATGCGCCAATAGCTTATGGACTAGATATTGGTGTTACTAGTGATGGCAGAACACTTGTTGTTGAAGTAAATGATGGTTATGCATTGGGAAATTATGGCCTATCTCCTTTAAACTCAATCAACTTCCATAAAGCTAGATGGAAAGAAATGGTAAAACCTTATTTTGAAAAAAACGATGTCTTTACTATGCCTGAAAATGAAAATATAAGTTTCTAAAAAGAACAGAATTAAATCTGTGTATCTGCAACGAGTAAGTTGCAGTTTTTTGTTTTGAATAATGATATAATAGATTAAGAAAATAATGAAAACGCTATATATTTGAAAGTTGATTAGGAAAGCAGGAAGTATGGAAACAATCGATATTTTTTGCCTTTAGAGTCTTAAATTTTACATCATATTAATAAATTGAACCACACCATTATATCCCCAATTTTTTAGGTTGTTCTGTATGTCGTTCTTATTTTGCTCAGTAAGATAATAGTCGTTGACATAAAATTTTGTATTTGAATCAGTATGTTTAATAATCTCTTTCAAATACGGAATATCAGGTATGTCAGATGGTACAATATTTAGACCGAAATCATAGACTTCTTCCAAAGTGAATAGGCTATTAAAAAAATCTATATTTTCTTTCAAAAGTTTTCTAACTGGTTTAATTAGTAATGAATTATGAAGAATGTCTTGTAATATTAAAGGCACTTCACTTTTGAAATCTACAACTAAATTGTTTTCTGTACCTATTTTATCAGAGTTTGTAACTTGACCATGTATATTACAAATTTTATTTTTTTCAATGTTATATTTTATTTCTAAAACAGTAGTGCAATTAAAGACCAAATAAAAAGCAGCATTTGAATACGAATCAATGAGTTTGCTTCTAATTTTGATTTTTTCAGGATTCTGTATTTTTGAGTTTATCCAATCAAAGAAGGCAGCATTTTGACATAATTTATATACACAAACTAAATCATTTAATTTTGTTAAACAGATGTTCTTATCCTTTAGAATTTGTTTGAAAGGTATCTTAGAAAGTTTTTTTCAAATTCATTCCATGTAATATTATCGACATTTTTATCATGATTTGCATATTCGGTTAGAGTGAAAAAGAATTCATAAGCTTCTAGATTACCTTCATGATAGTTAGACCCATAATATCCGCCATCTTTAAATGATTTTTTGCTATCTTCATCGACTTCAGGGATAGTTAAATTTTTAAAACCTTCAAGTTCAATTCTATTAATAGCATTATTAAAGTCAAATTTACTACCAAATTCTTTACAAGTGTCTATTATGAACTTTCTAAAATCATTGTATCCTGTGTTTAATTGATAGGCCATATCAAACCCATTTCCAATAATAAAAAGTGTATTCAAGTTTTCTACCTCCTGAAATATATTATACCAACTTATTGAGATAAATAGTAGTAGACCTATATTACATATTTTAAGATGTGGAACTTATTAATTTTATTATTAGGGAAAGCGACTAGATAGCATCGTATCAAGATATTTTTACATAGATGATATTGCATTTTGAATTATAACAAAGGAGTACTAACATGCCGAAATATACCGACGAAGATATTAGAAAATTAAATAAAATCACATTAAAAATTGCTGGTGATTATTTAGGTATAAGTTCACAGGCAGTTGCTATAGGTCTTAGAAATAATCTTCTTCCAATTGGTTTTGCTATTCATAACGAAGAAAGAGACAGACGTTTCACTGAGAGTTGGTCATATCATATTATTGCTGAAAGAATGATTTCATACAATCACGGTAAGCTATCAGAGATTCGTGTTGAGAATATTGAAACTAGTTTAGATAAAATTATAGAGGAATTTAACGGTTTAAAACAAGATTTACTTTTTATATTAAGCGAAAATGCAGAAGTGAAGAATTAGAAGTCTTTGAATTTGCGTTTTCGCTTGGTAAATATAAAAACGGTGATGTAAAATATAAGGGTAAAGGTGTTTCAAATGAAGATGATAAAGACCTTTTCTATAGAAGAACTCTATGAAGAAATCTGGGAGATAAGTGCAAAACAAATTGCATTGAAATATGATTTAAGCTATTCAGACTTACTCAAGAAATGCAAAGAATTTGAAATTCCAATTCCAAATGGTAGTTATTGGTATCGTAAGAATACTGGACAAGATTTAAGTGAACTTATTATTCCATTACCACAAAATGACGTAAATGAAGTTCATATTGATAGAAAAAGTCTAAAGAACAATAGAATAAAACCTAGTAAACATAAAGAAGAAAGTTCGGAAGATAAAAATAAAGATATTTTTAAGCTTGATACAACTAGTATAAGAAGTTCATTATCATTTTTAGAGGACGATAAAATAGAACTTATTATCGAAGTCGTTTCAAACCTAAACCAATCTCCAAATAAGAGATTACATAAATCTGTAGCTAATCTAAGAGATAAAATCGCAGAGTGGAATAAGAGGGAAAAAGCTGCTTCCTATCCTTACTTTGATTCTAGACACAGATATAATGATTTAAAAGAACCTAAATTTGTAAAAAATATTTCACTAAATTCTCTTCCACGTTTATATCGCTTTTTAGATACTCTAGTTACTGTAATTGAAAGAATCGGTGATAATGTAACTTCCAATTTGGATATTCAAATTGATAAGGATATCGTTCGTTTTGAAGTTATAGAATCAACAGACAAAGTAAGTCATGAATTAACAAAAGAAGAAGCTAAAGAACTAGCAGAGTACAATGATAGCGTTAAGTTTAATAGATATGCTTTTAAACCAAGAATAAAGAAGTATGACTATATTCCAAATGGAAAATTTTGATTTAAGATAATAGATGGTAAATACATTAAAGATACTAAAGAATTCACACTTGAACAATCAATCCCAGAAATAATTGTTTTAATTTACCAAGAGTATTATAAAGTTAAGAACTTACGACTTGAACGTGAAGAGAGAGAAAGACTATACGAAGAAGAACAAGATAGAAAAAGAAAATTACAAAATAGAATCGAAGAAGAGGACAATGTCTCTTCTTAATACACTAGAAGATTTTCAAACAGCAAATGATTTAAGACTGATGGCTGATAAACTGGAGATAGCGGGGAAGCTTAGCAAAGAAGAAATTGATTGGATTAGATCCAAAGCTGACTGGATAGACCCAATAGTTTCTTCAACAGACGAATTACTAGGGATTAGAAATCATGAAAATTCTAGAGAACAAAAAGAACAATATCTGAGTGAGAAAAGGTACTACTGGTAACTTTATTTTTCAAATGTTTATTATAGAAAGCTGTAAATAATGGAGTTATAATTATGACAACTAGTCCAGAAAATAATAAGTTTATAGAAAAGACAACAAGGGCTTTAGATGTAAAAAAGAAAGATCCAAGACTTGGAGTTAGAGGCTTTGAATTTGATAATTCAACATCTGAAAAAGATTGTGTTTTGGTTATTGGTTTAAATCTTGCAGGAAATGAAGAAGCTGCAAAAAATGAGAAAACTAACAAGACATATATGTATAGTTTGAAAAATAGCATTAAAAGTGATTATGTTTATAATAAATACTATAAACCTATTTATGAACTAATGAATGATATCTTTGATAATGATGCTAAATGGCATTGGTGTAATAAATCATGGGATATTTTAAGTAAAGAAATTGAACATTCTGAGGGCAAAGATTTTTTAGATGTGATACATGAAGAGTATTTAAATCACCAAAATAGTAAAGTATCAATCTATATTGGAGATATGTTCTACTATCATGAAACAAGCTCTAAAAAACTTCCACTTAAAAAATCAATATCTTACCCTCAATACTGCAAAGAAATGTTGGAACTTCACATTGAGTCTCTTATAGAAGCTGGTAAAAGTATAAAATTTGTATACATAAATAATTCACAAGTTTCTCAATGGTTGTGTGATAGTAATATAAATACATTTACAGTTTTCGGGGATAGGAAAATTCCTGTTTTCTTTGGAAGGATGCTTTCTGGTGGTATTGATTCGTTTTCAAGATTAAGATTAGTAAATGAAATCCAAGATTATTTAAATAATCTTGAATCAAAAAAAATAGAAAAATAATTAAAATTCAGTGACAGGGTCAAGTTACATGAAAGAATATATTTTAAATTTAGAAAAAGAATTCTCTTTAATAGAAAATGGATTTAAAGAAGAAGAGAAAAGAGCTCTTGCTGACTATCTATCAAATGATATTGCGTATACCAAAGAATTAGCATTTTTAGCCTTTAAATCCAATGTATATCAAGTTAGAATGTACAGTGTATTTCTCTTTGGATATTTGTCATCGTATGAAGAAATTTTGATCTTCATGAGGGATGAGGTTTCAAAGGATGACAATTGGAGAGTTCAAGAAGTATTAGCAAAAGCATTTGATGAATTTTGTAAGCAAACAGGTTATGAAAAATCACTTCCGGTTATTGACGAATGGTTACAAAACACTAATCCAAACGTTAGAAGAGCTGTTACAGAAGGTTTGAGAATATGGACGAGTAGACCATATTTCAATGACAATCCAGATGAAGCTATTAAACGAATCGCAACATTAAAAGAAGATTCTAGTGAATATGTTAGAAAATCAGTTGGTAATGCTTTGAGGGATATTAGCAAAAAATTTCCAGAGTTGATCAAAAAAGAACTTGATGGTTGGGATATTAGTAGTAAAGAGATTCAAAAAGTTTACAAGTTAGCAAGTAAATTTATAAAATGATAATTCTAAACTATAAAGTTAAAAAATGGTAACTATAAAATATTTTCATTCTAAAGTTTAATTTTAAACAACAACTCTATCACTTTCGTTCTATAATATAGAAGTTTGCTAGCACCACGCGTGGAGTGTGTAGGATTGCTTGAAAAAGCGTAAAAACCTTGTAACGAAAGGGATAATAGACTTCCTGCGAAACAAAAATACAATACAATAAAACTATGAATGATGAAGCAAGTAAACAATTAAGCGATAGCCGTTTCAAGAGCCTTGTAGGTGTTCAGCGCACGACTTTTGAAGAGATGTTAGCTGTGTTAAAAACAGCTTATCAACGTAAACGCGCAAAAGGTGGACGAAAAACCAAATTAAGCCTAGACGATCTCCTCATGGTAACTATTCAATACATGCGAGAATAGCGCACTTATGAACAAATTGCGGCTGATTTTGGCATTTTCGAAAGCAACTTAATTCGTCGGAGTCAATGGATTGAAGCAACTCTTATTCAAAATGGTTTTACGATTTCAAATTCTGCCTTAATTCTGTAAAAACAGTAAAATTCGAAGGATTGTAAGGTAAGAGTTTTTTTCTTTCTGAAAAAATGGTATAATAGCAATCAAAACTAGAAAATAAAACGGAATTTGGAACAGATTTGTCTGTATCCTAGTAGAGTGGTGATACTATGAAGATTAGTAAGAGGCACTTATTAAATTATTCCATCTTGATTCCCTACTTGCTTTTATCTATTTTGGGCTTGATTGTGGTCTATTCGACCACCAGCGCTATTTTAATTGAAGAAGGCAAGAGCGCCTTGCAATTGGTTCGAAATCAAGGAATCTTTTGGATTGTTAGTTTGATACTGATTGCCTTAATTTATAAATTAAGACTAGATTTTTTGAGAAATGAGCGACTAATCATTTTAGTTATCTTGATA
This sequence comes from Streptococcus sp. 2106, assembly GCF_013277315.1. NCBI lineage: Bacteria > Bacillati > Bacillota > Bacilli > Lactobacillales > Streptococcaceae > Streptococcus > Streptococcus sp. 2106. The sequence goes on along the minus strand of NZ_VMMS01000040.1, from coordinate 27,997 downwards.
GAAATGGTTTTATTGTTCTTGGCTCGTTTTATTGGTATTTCCGTAAACGGGGCATACGGTTGGATTTCGGTTGCAGGAGTAACTATTCAGCCAGCTGAGTACTTGAAAATCATTATTATTTGGTATTTGGCTCACCGATTCTCCAAACAGCAAGAAGAAATAGCTATTTATGATTTTCAAGTTTTGACTCAAAATCAATGGCTTCCCCGTGCTTTTAATGATTGGCGATTCGTTCTCCTAGTTCTGATTGGAAGTTTGGGAATTTTCCCTGATTTAGGGAATGCGACTATTTTAGTCTTGGTTTCCTTGATTATGTATACAGTTAGTGGAATCGCTTATCGCTGGTTTTCAACCATTCTGGCGCTCGTATCTGCCGCTTCTGTCTTTGTCTTGACCACTATCAGCCTAATCGGTGTTGAGACCTTTTCAAAAATTCCAGTATTTGGCTATGTGGCCAAGCGCTTTAGTGCCTTTTTTAATCCTTTTGCCGATCGTGCTGATGCGGGTCACCAGTTAGCTAATTCTTATTTTGCCATGGTCAATGGCGGTTGGTTTGGTCTAGGTCTTGGAAACTCGATTGAAAAACGAGGTTATTTACCAGAAGCTCATACAGACTTTGTCTTTTCTATCGTGATTGAAGAATTTGGCTTTGTTGGTGCTAGTCTTATTTTAGCTCTCTTGTTTTTCATGATTCTGCGGATTATCTTGGTCGGTATCCGAGCGGAGAATCCTTTTAATGCCATGGTTGCACTCGGTGTCGGAGGGATGATGTTGGTTCAGGTATTTGTCAATATCGGAGGGATTTCGGGCTTGATTCCATCTACAGGAGTGACTTTCCCCTTCTTATCCCAGGGTGGAAATAGTCTTCTAGTCTTATCAGTGGCAGTGGCCTTTGTCTTAAATATTGATGCCAGTGAAAAACGCGCTAAGTTGTACCGAGAATTGGAAAATCAACAAATGAACCTTCTGTGAAGTAGAATAAAGAAAGGATAGTCTATGTCTCTTCAAAAATTAGAAAATTATAGTAATAAAAGTGTTGTGCAAGAAGAAGTATTGATTCTAACAGAATTGCTGGAAGATATTACTAAAAACATGCTTGCCCCAGAGACCTTTGAAAAAATCATGCAGTTGAAAGAATTATCAACGCAGGAAGATTATCAAGGTCTAAACCGTCTAGTGACTAGCTTATCAAATGATGAAATGGTCTATATTTCACGCTATTTTTCAATCTTACCTCTTTTGATTAATATTTCAGAGGATGTGGATTTAGCTTATGAAATCAATCATCAAAATAATATTGATCAGGACTATTTAGGTAAATTATCTACAACGATCAAAATGGTTGCTGAAAAAGAAAATGCCGTTGAAATTCTTGAACACTTGAATGTTGTCCCTGTTTTGACAGCCCATCCAACACAAGTGCAACGAAAAAGTATGTTGGATTTAACAAATCATATTCATAGTCTTTTGCGTAAATACCGTGATGTTAAGTTGGGGTTGATCAATAAAGAAAAATGGCACAATGATTTGCGCCGTTATATCGAAATTATCATGCAGACAGACATGATTCGTGAGAAAAAATTAAAAGTGACTAACGAAATCACGAATGCTATGGAATATTACAACAGCTCCTTTTTGAAAGCTCTACCTCATTTGACGACGGAGTATAAGCGCTTAGCGCAAGCGCATGGTCTGAATTTAAAACAGGCTAAACCAATCACCATGGGTATGTGGATAGGTGGTGACCGTGATGGAAATCCATTTGTTACAGCAGAGACCTTGAAGCAGTCTGCACTCACTCAGTGTGAAGTCATCATGAACTACTATGATGAAAAGATTTACCAACTTTATCGTGAATTTTCTCTTTCAACTAGCATTGTCAATGTCAGCAAGCAAGTCAGAGAAATGGCTCGTCAATCCAAGGATAACTCGATTTACCGCGAAAAAGAGCTTTACCGTCGTGCCTTGTTTGATATTCAGTCAAAAATCCAAGTAACAAAAACCTATCTGATTGAGGATAAGGAAGTTGGGACTCGTTATGAAACCGCCAATGATTTTTACAAGGATTTGATTGCCATTCGAGATTCTCTACTAGAAAATAAGGGCGAGTCCTTGATTTCAGGTGATTTTGTAGAATTATTGCAGGCAGTAGAGATATTTGGTTTTTACCTAGCATCAATTGATATGCGACAAGACTCTAGCGTCTATGAAGCCTGTGTGGCAGAACTCTTGAAATCAGCAGGAATTCATTCTCGTTATAGCGAGTTAAGCGAAGAAGAAAAGTGTGACCTTCTCTTGAAAGAATTAGAAGAAGATCCCCGAATTCTTTCTGCGACTCACGCAGAAAAATCAGAATTATTAGCAAAAGAACTAGCTATTTTTAAGACGGCTCGTGTTTTGAAAGATAAGTTGGGAGATGATGTCATCCGTCAGACCATCATTTCACATGCTACCAGCCTTTCTGATATGCTAGAATTAGCTATTCTATTAAAAGAAGTAGGACTGGTGGATACGGAAAGGGCGCGTGTTCAGATTGTTCCCCTTTTTGAAACAATTGAAGACTTGGATCATTCAGAGGAAACAATGAGAAAATATCTTTCTCTTAGCCTTGCCAAAAAATGGATTGCCTCACGAAATAACTACCAAGAAATCATGCTTGGCTACTCTGACAGTAATAAAGATGGTGGTTACTTGTCATCATGTTGGACCCTCTACAAGGCTCAACAACAATTGACTGCTATTGGAGATGAATTTGGCGTTAAGGTTACCTTCTTCCATGGCCGTGGTGGTACTGTCGGTCGTGGTGGTGGACCAACCTATGAAGCCATCACCTCTCAACCGCTCAAGTCTATCAAGGATCGTATCCGCTTGACGGAGCAGGGTGAAGTAATTGGGAATAAATACGGTAACAAAGACGCCGCTTACTATAACCTTGAAATGCTAGTATCGGCAGCTATTAATCGTATAATTACTCAGAAAAAGAGCGATACCAATACCTCAAATCGTTATGAAGCCATTATGGATCAAGTAGTGGATCGTAGTTACGATATCTACCGTGATTTGGTCTTTGGTAATGAGCATTTCTATGATTATTTCTTCGAGTCAAGTCCAATCAAGGCTATTTCAAGTTTTAATATTGGTTCTCGTCCAGCCGCTCGTAAGACGATTACTGAAATCGGTGGTTTGCGTGCCATCCCTTGGGTATTCTCATGGTCACAGAGTCGTGTTATGTTCCCTGGATGGTACGGGGTTGGTTCAAGCTTCAAGGAATTTATCGATAAAAATCCAGAGAATATTGCTATCTTACGAGATATGTACCAAAATTGGCCTTTCTTCCAATCGCTTCTTTCAAATGTTGATATGGTCTTGTCAAAATCAAATATGAATATTGCTTTTGAATATGCTAAACTTTGTGAAGACGAGCAAGTTAAGGCCATCTATGAGACTATTTTAAATGAATGGCAAGTTACTAAGAACGTTATCCTAGCTATTGAAGGACATGACGAACTCTTAGCTGACAATCCATATCTAAAAGCTAGTCTGGATTACCGTATGCCTTACTTTAATATTCTCAACTATATTCAGTTAGAGTTGATTAAACGCCAACGTCGTGGAGAATTGTCCAGTGATCAAGAACGATTGATTCATATCACCATCAACGGAATTGCGACAGGATTGCGTAATTCAGGTTGATAATTTTCAAGAGTGAGTATCAAAAAAATGCTAAAAGAGTCTTGACAAGTAGTTGAAAAATGATATAATTTAACCATTCAGAAAAGTAATCATACAAACTTTTTAGAGAGTCTGTGGTAGCTGAAAACAGATAAGTGGCGATGATGAAAATTGGGCTGAATGCTATTTAGAATTTGAAATCATAAAAATTCGGTGAGCACACCTTACAGTGCATCTCGTTGTTGCGAGACAGAGCGATAGGGAAATTCCCTATAATTGAGGTGGTACCGCGCATCGACGTCCTCACACAAGTTTTTTGTGTGAGGATTTTTTTGATGGAGGTTAGTATGGAAAGAAAACGATGGCGTCGCTTGTTTATACTCAATGAAAATCAAAGTACAAACTAGGAAGCTAGCCNNTTTGAGGTTGTGGATAGAACTGACAGAGTCAGTATCATATACCTACGGTAAGGCGACGCTGACGTGGTTTGAAGAGATTTTCGAAGAGTATTAGATAAGTGAAGTATTTTAAAGGAATAAAAGGAGAAACAGAATGAAAAATAAACGTTTAATTGGAATTATCGCTGCATTAGCAATCTTAGTAGCAGGAAGCTTGATTTACTCTTCAATGAATAAATCAGAAGCTCAGAATAATAAGGATGAGAAGAAAATAACCAAGATTGGTGTGCTTCAATTTGTGAGCCATCCATCCCTTGATTTGATTTATAAAGGGATCCAAGATGGACTTGCAGAAGAAGGATATAAAGATGATCAGTTGAAAATCGACTTTATGAACTCAGAAGGCGACCAAAGTAAGGTTGCGACAATGAGTAAACAATTGGTTGCAAATGGCAATGACCTTGTGGTTGGTATTGCGACACCAGCTGCTCAAGGTTTGGCTAGTGCAACAAAAGACCTACCTGTTATTATGGCTGCTATTACAGACCCAATTGGTGCTAACTTGGTTAAAGATTTGAAAAAACCAGGTGGCAACATTACAGGGGTATCTGACCACAATCCAGCTCAACAACAAGTTGAACTCATCAAAGCTTTGACACCGAATGTGAAAACAATCGGAGCTCTTTACTCAAGTAGCGAAGACAATTCAAAAACACAGGTCGAAGAATTTAAGGCTTATGCTGAAAAAGCAGGTCTGACAGTGGAAACATTTGCAGTTCCTTCAACAAATGAAATTGCCTCAACTGTCACTGTTATGACTAGCAAGGTAGATGCTATTTGGGTTCCAATTGATAACACCATTGCATCAGGATTTCCAACGGTTGTCTCTAGCAATCAAAGTTCTAAGAAACCAATTTATCCAAGTGCGGCAGCTATGGTAGAAGTAGGTGGTTTGGCATCCGTTGTAGTTGACCAACATGACCTTGGTGTGGCAACTGGAAAAATGATTGCGCAAGTTCTGAAAGGTGCAAAACCAGCTGATACCCCAGTCAATGTCTTTTCAACTGGTAAGTCAGTGATCAATAAAAAAATAGCTCAAGAACTAGGTATTACGATTCCTGAGTCTGTTCTCAAAGAAGCAGGACAAGTCATCGAATAAATAAGGTAGGGAGGAGGAGACTCTTCCCATTTTTTAAAAAGATGAATATAGAAAGGATTAAATAAAATATGATTGTTTCCATTATTTCTCAAGGATTTGTCTGGGCTATTCTAGGTCTGGGAATCTTTATGACATTTAGGATTTTGAACTTTCCAGATATGACAACAGAAGGTTCCTTCCCTCTTGGGGGAGCTGTTGCTGTCACTCTGATAACCAAAGGCGTGAACCCTTTTTTAGCGACACTGCTTGCTGTAGGAGCAGGTTGTTTGGCTGGTATGGCAGCAGGACTTCTTTATACAAAAGGGAAGATCCCAACTTTGCTCTCAGGGATTTTGGTGATGACTTCCTGTCACTCTATCATGCTCTTGATTATGGGACGTGCCAATTTAGGCTTACTTGGAACCAAGCAAATCCAGGATGTTTTGCCTTTTGATTCAGATTTGAACCAACTCTTGACAGGTCTTATCTTTGTCAGTTTTGTTATTGCTCTCATGCTCTTTTTCTTGGATACCAAACTCGGACAAGCCTATATTGCTACAGGTGACAATCCTGATATGGCTAGAAGTTTCGGGATTCATACTGGACGCATGGAGCTCATGGGCTTGGTCTTATCAAATGGTGTGATTGCCCTTGCAGGAGCTCTCATTGCCCAGCAAGAAGGGTATGCTGATGTATCTCGAGGGATCGGGGTTATCGTTGTGGGGCTTGCAAGTTTGATTATTGGAGAAGTTATTTTCAAGAGTTTGAGTTTGGCAGAACGTCTGGTTACCATCGTTGTAGGTTCTATCGCTTATCAATTCTTAGTGTGGGCGGTTATTGCGCTTGGCTTTAATACAAGTTACCTTCGTTTGTACAGCGCCGTGATTTTAGCAGTCTGCCTCATGATTCCAACATTTAAGCAAACCATCTTGAAAGGAGCCAAGTTAAGCAAATGACAGCAATTGTAGAATTAAAAAATGCAACCAAAATCGTTAAAAATGGCTTTGATGAAGAGAAGATTATTTTAAATGATGTTTCCTTAGAAATTTTTGAACAGGATTTCATCACGATTTTAGGTGGAAATGGTGCTGGGAAATCAACTCTCTTTAACACTATTGCAGGAACCTTGTCCTTAACCAGTGGAACCATCCGTATTTTAGGTGAGGATGTTAGCAAGTTTTCACCAGAAAAGCGGGCTAAGTATCTGTCTCGAGTCTTCCAAGATCCAAAGATGGGGACAGCTCCTCGTATGACAGTGGCAGAGAATCTCTTGATTGCCAAGTTTCGTGGTGAAAAGCGTGGATTGTTACCAAGACGTCTGGCTAGCTATAAGGATGAATTTCAGGCGACCATTGAAAAAGTAGGAAATGGTCTTGAGAAACACTTGAATACACCGATTGAGTTCTTATCAGGTGGGCAAAGACAAGCCTTGAGTCTCTTGATGGCAACCTTGAAGCGTCCTGAATTACTCTTGTTAGACGAGCATACTGCAGCCCTTGATCCAAAGACCAGTGTGGCCTTGATGGAATTGACGGATGAATTTGTCAAGAAAGACCAGTTGACAGCTCTTATGATTACTCACCACATGGAAGATGCTCTTAAGTATGGCAATCGCTTAATTGTCATGAAAGAAGGACGGATTATCCAAGATTTGAACCAAGAAGAAAAAGCAAAAATGAAAATCTCTGATTATTATCAACTCTTTGAATAAAGTAGGGAAAATGAGTGAAATGGTTTACTTTTTTTCTGAAATAAAGTATACTATATAAAGTAAACTATGATAACATGGAGGTATTGTGTATGGTTGACAAACAAGTCATTGAAGAAATCAAAAACAATGCCAACATTGTAGAAGTCATAGGAGATGTGATTTCTTTACAAAAGGCAGGACGGAACTATCTAGGGCTCTGTCCTTTTCATGGTGAAAAAACACCTTCTTTCAACGTTGTAGAGGATAAACAGTTTTACCACTGTTTTGGTTGTGGTCGCTCAGGTGATGTCTTTAAGTTCATCGAGGAGTACCAAGGGGTTCCCTTTATGGAGGCTGTCCAAATCTTAGGTCAGCGTGTTGGGATAGAGGTGGAAAAACCGCTTTATAGTGAGCAGAAGCCAGCTTCACCCCACCAAGCTCTTTATGATATGCACGAAGATGCAGCCAAATTTTACCATGCTATTCTCATGACAACGACCATGGGGGAAGAGGCCAGAAAGTACCTTTATCAGCGTGGTTTGACAGATGAAGTGCTCAAGCATTTTCGGATTGGTTTAGCACCTCCAGAACGCAACTATCTCTATCAACGTTTGTCTGGTCAGTATCGTGAAGAGGATTTCCTAGATTCAGGACTGTTTTATCTCTCGGATGCTAATCAATTTGTAGACACCTTTCATAATCGGATTATGTTTCCCCTGACCAATGATCAGGGAAAGGTTATTGCCTTCTCAGGTCGTATCTGGCAGAAAACGGATTCACAAACTTCTAAGTATAAAAATAGCAGATCGACTGCAATTTTTAACAAAAGTTACGAATTATATCATATGGATAGGGCAAAAAAATCTTCTGGAAAAGCCAGTGAGATTTACCTCATGGAAGGGTTCATGGATGTCATTGCAGCCTATCGGGCTGGAATCGAAAATGCTGTCGCATCTATGGGAACAGCCTTGAGTCGTGAGCATGTTGAGCATCTGAAAAGGTTAACCAAGAAGTTAGTTCTGGTATACGATGGCGATAAGGCTGGGCAAGCTGCGACATTGAAAGCGCTGGACGAAATTGGTGATATACCTGTGCAAATCGTCAGCATGCCTGATAACTTGGATCCAGATGAGTATCTACAAAAAAATGGCCCAGAAGACTTGGCCTATCTATTAACGAAAACTCGTATTAGTCCGATTGAGTTCTACATTCACCAGTATAAGCCTGAAAATAGTGAAAATTTGCAGGCTCAGATTGAGTTTATTGAAAAAATAGCTCCTTTGATTGTTCAAGAAAAGTCTATCACTGCTCAAAACAGCTATATTCATATTTTAGCTGACAGTCTGGCGTCCTTTGATTATGCCCAGATTGAGCAGATTGTTAATGAAAGTCGTCAGGCGCAAAGGCAGAATCGCATGGAAGGGATTTCCAGACCGACGCAAATCACAATGCCTGTCACCAAGCAGTTATCGGCTATTATGAGGGCAGAAACCCATCTACTTTATCGGATGATGGAATCCCCTCTTGTTTTGAATGATTACCGTTTGAGAGAAGACTTTGCATTTGATACACCTGAATTTCAGATCTTATATGACTTGCTTGGTCAGTATGGCAATCTTCCTCCAGAAGTTCTAGCAGAGCAGACAGAGGAAGTTGAAAGAGCTTGGTACCAAGTCTTAGCTCAGGATTTGCCTGCTGAGATGTCGCCGCAGGAACTTAGTGAAGTAGAGATGACTCGAAACAAGGCTCTCTTGAATCAGGACAATATGAGAATCAAAAAGAAGGTGCAGGAAGCTAGCCATGTAGGAGATACAGACACAGCCTTAGAAGAATTGGAACGTTTAATTTCCCAAAAGAGAAGAATGGAGTAATAATGGCAACAAAACAAAAAGAAGTAACAACATTTGACGTACAAGTAGCAGAATTTATCCGTAATCATAAGCAAAAAGGGACAGCAACAGATGATGAAATCAATGCTAGTCTTGTCCTTCCTTTTACCTTGGACGCTGATGGGATTGAAGATCTCTTGCAACGGATTCAGGATGCGGGAATTTCTATCACAGATAACGAAGGAAATCCAAGTGCGCGTGTTCTTAGCAATGAAGAAGAACCAGAACTCAGCGATAAGGACTTGATTGGGTCAACTTCGGCTAAGGTCAACGACCCTGTCCGTATGTACTTGAAAGAAATTGGGGTCGTTCCTCTCTTGACCAATGAAGAGGAAAAAGAGTTAGCACTGGCTGTTGAAGCGGGTGACATCGAAGCTAAACAACGCCTTGCGGAAGCCAACCTTCGTTTGGTTGTTTCTATTGCCAAACGCTATGTCGGTCGTGGTATGCAGTTTCTTGACTTGATTCAAGAAGGAAATATGGGCTTGATGAAGGCGGTTGACAAGTTTGATTATTCTAAAGGATTCAAGTTTTCAACTTATGCAACTTGGTGGATTCGTCAGGCAATCACTCGTGCCATCGCTGATCAAGCTCGTACCATCCGTATCCCAGTCCACATGGTTGAAACCATCAATAAATTGGTTCGTGAACAGCGGAATCTCCTTCAAGAATTGGGACAAGATCCAACACCTGAGCAAATCGCTGAACGTATGGATATGACTCCTGACAAGGTTCGTGAAATCTTGAAGATTGCTCAAGAACCAGTATCTCTTGAAACACCAATCGGTGAAGAGGATGATAGCCACCTTGGGGATTTTATCGAAGACGAAGTGATTGAAAATCCAGTGGACTATACAACTCGTATCGTCTTGCGTGAGCAATTGGACGAGGTCTTGGATACTCTTACAGACCGTGAAGAAAACGTTCTACGTTTGCGTTTTGGACTAGATGATGGAAAAATGCGCACCCTTGAAGATGTGGGTAAAGTCTTTAACGTGACTCGCGAGCGTATCCGTCAGATTGAAGCTAAAGCTTTGAGAAAGCTACGCCAACCAAGTCGCAGCAAACCGCTTCGTGATTTTATTGAAGACTAGGAGTGAGGAAAATATGGCTTATACAGAAGAGCAAATCGAAAACATCAAAACACGCATTTTAACAGCCTTGGAAGAAGTCATCGACCCTGAGTTGGGAATCGATATTGTCAACCTTGGTTTGATTTATGAGATTCGTTTTGACGGCGACACAGGGCAAACAGAGATTGATATGACGTTGACAACTATGGGTTGTCCCCTAGCTGACCTTTTGACGGACCAGATTTATGATGCTATGACAGAGGTGCCCGAAGTAACGGATACTGAGGTCAAATTAGTTTGGTATCCAGCCTGGACTGTTGAAAAAATGAGTCGCTATGCCCGCATTGCCCTAGGCATTAAGTAAACAGATAAAAGCATGTGAGAGACCATTGGAAAAGTGAGGAAATTTCCCATCTTTTCCTCTAGTCTCTCCTTTCTTTTGCTGATTTTATTCAAAGAAAATGATATAATGGTAGTTATGGAAAAAAAGAAATTACGCATCAATATGTTGAGTTCAAGTGAGAAAGTAGCAGGACAAGGAGTTTCAGGTGCCTACCGTGAATTAGTTCGTCTTCTTCACCGTGATGCCAAGGACCAATTGATTGTTACAGAAAATCTTCCAGTAGAGGCAGATGTAACTCACTTTCATACCATTGATTTCCCCTATTATTTATCAACATTTCAAAAGAAACGCTCAGGGAGAAAGATTGGCTATGTGCATTTCTTGCCAGATACACTTGAAGGGAGTTTGAAAATTCCATTTTTCTTAAAGGGAATTGTGAAACGCTATGTATTTTCTTTTTACAACCGGATGGAGCACTTGGTTGTGGTCAATCCTATGTTTATTGAGGATTTGGTAGCAGCTGGTATTTCACGTGAAAAAGTGAGCTATATTCCTAACTTTGTCAACAAGGAAAAATGGCATCCTCTACCACAAGAAGAGGTAGTCAGACTGCGCACAGATCTTGGTCTTAGTGACAATCAGTTTATCGTAGTAGGTGCTGGGCAAGTTCAGAAACGTAAAGGGATTGATGACTTTATCCGTCTGGCTGAGGAATTGCCTCAGATTACCTTTATCTGGGCTGGTGGCTTCTCTTTTGGTGGTATGACAGATGGTTATGAACACTATAAGAAAATGATGGAAAATCCCCCTAAAAATTTGATTTTTCCAGGCATTGTATCGCCAGAGCGGATGCGCGAATTGTATGCTCTAGCGGATCTTTTCTTGTTGCCTAGTTACAATGAGCTCTTTCCTATGACTATTTTAGAAGCTGCGAGTTGTGAGGCTCCTATTATGTTGCGTGATTTAGATCTCTATAAGGTGATTTTGGAGGGAAATTATCGGGCGACAGCGGGTAGAGAAGAGATGAAAGAGGCTATTTTGGAATATCAAGCAAATCCTGTTGCCTTAAAAGATCTCAAAGAAAAGGCTAAGAATATTTCCAGAGAGTATTCTGAAGAGCATCTGTTACAAATCTGGTTGGACTTTTATGAGAAACAAGCCGCTTTAGGGAGAAAGTAAAAAGTGAGGTAATCTATGCGAATTGGTTTATTTACAGATACCTATTTTCCTCAGGTTTCTGGTGTTGCGACCAGTATTCGAACCTTGAAAACAGAACTTGAAAAGCAGGGACATGCTGTTTTTATCTTTACGACGACAGATAAGGATGTCAATCGCTACGAAGATTGGCAAATTATCCGCATTCCAAGTGTTCCTTTCTTTGCTTTTAAGGATCGTCGCTTTGCCTACCGAGGTTTTAGCAAGGCACTTGAAATTGCTAAACAGTATCAGCTAGATATTATCCATACTCAGACAGAATTTTCTCTTGGCCTGTTGGGGATTTGGATTGCGCGTGAATTGAAAATTCCAGTCATCCATACCTATCACACCCAGTATGAAGACTATGTCCATTATATTGCTAAGGGGATGTTGATCCGGCCGAGTATGGTCAAGTATCTGGTTAGAGGTTTCCTGCATGATGTGGATGGGGTTATTTGCCCTAGTGAGATTGTCCGTGACTTGCTATCTGATTATAAGGTCAAGGTTGAAAAACGGGTCATTCCTACTGGGATTGAATTAGCCAAGTTTGAGCGTCCGGAAATCAAGCAGGAAAATTTGAAAGAACTGCGTAGTAAACTAGGGATTCAAGATGGTGAAAAGACGTTGCTTAGTCTTTCGAGAATCTCCTATGAAAAAAATATTCAAGCAGTTTTAGCAGCCTTTGCTGATGTTCTGAAAGAGGAAGACAAGGTTAAACTGGTGGTAGCTGGGGATGGCCCTTATCTGGATAACCTCAAAGAGCAAGCCCAGAAACTAGAGATTCAAGACTCCGTCATCTTTACAGGCATGATTGCTCCTAGTGAGACGGCTCTTTATTATAAGGCAGCAGATTTCTTTATTTCAGCATCTACAAGTGAAACGCAAGGTTTGACCTACTTGGAAAGCTTGGCTAGTGGGACGCCTGTCATTGCTCATGGAAATCCTTATCTGGACAATCTTATCAGTGATAAAATGTTTGGAACCTTATATTACGGTGAACATGATTTGGCTGGAGCTATTCTGGAGGCCCTGATTGCAACACCAGACATGAATGAGCATACCTTATCAGAGAAATTGTACGAGATTTCAGCTGAGAACTTTGGGAAACGAGTGCATGAGTTTTATCTGGATGCCATTATTTCAAATAATTTCCAGAAAGATTTGGCTAAAGATGATACGGTCAGTCAGCGTATCTTTAAGACAGTTTTGTATCTTCCGCAAAAGGTGGTCGCTGTACCGGTAAAAGGCTCTAGACGCATGTTGAAGGCTTCAAAAACACAGTTGATCAGTATGAGAGATTATTGGAAAGACCATGAAGAATAGAAAGAGGAACAGTATGAAAAAACAATTAATGAGAAGCGGTCGTGATAAAAAGATTGCTGGTGTTTGTGCTGGGGTAGCCCATTATTTTGATATGGATCCTACTATTGTTCGCGTAATATGGGGTGTTCTTGCTTGCTGTTACGGAGCGGGAATTGTAGCTTATATCATTTTATGGATGATCGCACCTGTAGCAACTGACTATTGAAAACTAGCTAAATTCATGCTAAGATAATAGAAAATAGAATGCAACGAAGGAGAGAAAAATGGCATTTGGAGATAATGGAAATCGTAAAAAAACTATGTTTGAGAAAATAACCTTGTTTATCGTGATTATCATGCTAGTAGCAAGTTTATTGGGAATTTTTGCAACTGCAATTGGTGCCCTCAGTAATCTATAAAATAGATTCAAGAAAATTTAGTGACTGGGATTTCCCAGCCCTTTTTTAAAGTGAGAAGAAAAAATGAGTATGTTTTTAGATACAGCTAAGATCAAGGTCAAGGCTGGTAATGGTGGTGATGGCATGGTTGCCTTTCGCCGTGAAAAATATGTCCCTAATGGTGGTCCTTGGGGTGGTGATGGTGGTCGTGGAGGCAATGTGGTCTTCGTTGTAGACGAAGGACTACGTACCTTGATGGATTTCCGCTACAATCGTCATTTCAAGGCTGATTCTGGTGAAAAAGGGATGACCAAAGGGATGCATGGTCGTGGTGCTGAGGACCTTAGAGTTCGAGTACCACAAGGTACGACTGTTCGTGATGCGGAGACTGGCAAGGTTTTAACAGATTTGATTGAACATGGGCAAGAATTTATCGTTGCCCACGGTGGTCGTGGTGGACGTGGAAATATTCGTTTCGCGACACCAAAAAATCCTGCACCGGAAATCTCTGAAAATGGAGAACCAGGTCAGGAACGTGAGTTACAATTGGAACTAAAAATCTTGGCAGATGTCGGTTTAGTAGGTTTCCCATCTGTAGGGAAATCAACACTTTTAAGTGTTATTACCTCAGCTAAACCTAAAATTGGTGCCTACCACTTTACCACTATTGTACCAAATTTAGGTATGGTTCGCACCCAATCAGGTGAATCCTTTGCAGTAGCCGACTTGCCAGGTTTGATTGAAGGGGCTAGTCAAGGTGTTGGTTTGGGAACTCAGTTCCTCCGTCATATCGAGCGTACACGTGTTATCCTTCACATCATTGATATGTCAGCTAGCGAAGGCCGTGATCCATATGAGGATTACCTAGCTATCAATAAAGAGCTGGAGTCTTACAATCTTCGCCTCATGGAGCGTCCACAGATTATTGTAGCTAATAAGATGGACATGCCTGAGAGTCAGGAAAATCTTGAAGACTTTAAGAAAAAATTGGCTGAAAATTATGATGAATTTGAAGAGTTACCAGCTATCTTCCCAATTTCTGGATTGACCAAGCAAGGTCTGGCAACACTTTTAGATGCTACAGCTGAATTGTTAGACAAGACACCAGAATTTTTGCTCTACGACGAGTCCGATATGGAAGAAGAAGCTTACTATGGATTTGACGAGGAAGAGAAAGCCTTTGAAATTAGCCGTGATGACGATGCGACATGGGTACTTTCCGGTGAAAAACTGATGAAACTCTTTAATATGACCAACTTTGATCGTGACGAATCAGTCATGAAATTTGCCCGTCAATTACGTGGTATGGGGGTTGATGAAGCCCTTCGTGCGCGTGGTGCTAAGGATGGGGATTTGGTCCGCATTGGTAAATTTGAATTTGAATTTGTAGACTAGGAGACTAGTATGGGAGATAAACCGATATCTTTCCGAGATGCGGATGGCAATTTTGTTTCCGCCGCAGATGTTTGGAATGAAAAGAAATTGGAAGAACTATTTAATCGTCTCAATCCAAATCGTGCTCTGAGATTGGCACGAACTAAAAAAGACAATCCATCTCAGTAAAGAAGCTAAAAAATCCCGTGCCTCATCAGACACGGGATTTTGTGGTACGACGGGCATGTATAGCAAACTGAATCTGGAATAGCACAGGATATCTTCTAAAATATTGTTATAAATTGATTTGAATTTTAAAATTAAATTGTTTGATTCTTATTTCACTTTGTTATAGTATATCTGATGTCAAAGTTCTCGGCGAGTCAAATAGCGATTCCCAAGCCTGACTATCGTGAGGTAGCGGGTTAAAACGGTCTGGGGATAGACCGTTTTAAGTCTGTCGCTGGAAATAAGAATCGTCAGAGGAAGGGATAGCGAAATCGTGGCTCTACGAACAGGAATGTGATAGTAAGGTGTATATAGTGGATAAGGGGGCTCAGAACTCTAAATTCCAAAAAGGTAGTACATAAAGCACGAGAGTAATTGAATTCGTACTAAGATTTCCTATTTTCACTGTAACCTTTTAACGTCCTCATATCTTGTATAAACGAGGATAGATGTACGACTTATCCCGTGAGGTCTATCACTATAAAGAGAAAACGACAGATAGAAGTGATCCTGAGTCACGGTTATCTTTAAAATAGATTGTCTGATAGGATGCTAGCCTGAAAACGTCTTGTTCATGAAATATAGGACGGTATGTATAAAATGCTTCTGTGAACTGGGAGAAGGTGGAGAAGTTCTTGCTAAAATTTAGTTGAACAGCTGTATTCCGATACTTAGATAAGGGAGCTAGTCTTAGCTCCTACTTGGTTTCAGGGGACAAAAAAGGGGCAATAGCGCTTCGAGAAAGATTATACTCTTCGAAAATCTCTTCAAACCACGTCAACATCGCCTTGCCGTAGGTATAGGTAACTGACTTCGTCAGTTCTANNATTTTCATTGAGTATCAGTGACTAACTCATCAACTCTGATTTATCCAATAAAATTGAAAAGGATGGAAAAAAGGTTGCATTTATGATATAATTTATTTTAAAGACCTTATTAGAAATCTTGAAAGAGTATTGAAAACTTAGAATGAGAAAAATTGTTATCAATGGTGGATTACCACTGCAAGGTGAAATTACTATTAGTGGTGCTAAAAATAGTGTTGTGGCCTTAATTCCGGCTATTATCTTGGCTGATGATGTGGTGACTTTGGATTGCGTTCCAGATATTTCGGATGTAGCCAGTCTTGTCGAAATCATGGAATTGATGGGAGCTACTGTTAAGCGTTATGACGATGTCTTGGAGATTGATCCAAGAGGTGTTCAAAATATTCCAATGCCTTATGGTAAAATTAACAGTCTTCGTGCATCTTACTATTTTTATGGGAGCCTCTTAGGCCGTTTTGGTGAAGCGACAGTTGGTCTACCGGGAGGATGTGATCTTGGTCCTCGTCCGATTGACTTACACCTTAAGGCGTTTGAAGCTATGGGTGCCACTGCTAGCTACGAGGGAGATAACATGAAGTTATCTGCTAAAGATACAGGACTTCATGGTGCAAGTATTTACATGGATACGGTTAGTGTGGGAGCAACGATTAATACGATGATTGCTGCGGTTAAAGCAAATGGTCGTACTATTATTGAAAATGCAGCCCGTGAACCTGAAATTATTGATGTAGCTACCCTCTTGAATAATATGGGTGCCCATATCCGTGGGGCAGGAACCAATATCATCATTATTGATGGTGTCAAAAGATTACATGAGACCCGTCATCAGGTGATTCCAGACCGCATTGAAGCTGGAACATATATTTCCTTAGCTGCTGCAGTTGGTAAAGGAATTCGTATCAATAATGTTCTTTACGAACACCTAGAAGGATTTATTGCTAAGTTGGAAGAAATGGGAGTGAGAATGACTGTATCTGAAGACAGCATTTTTGTCGAGGAACAGTCTAATTTGAAAGCAATCAATATTAAGACGGCTCCTTACCCAAGCTTTGCAACTGATTTGCAACAACCGATTACCCCACTTTTACTAAGAGCGAATGGTCGTGGTACAATTGTCGATACGATTTACGAAAAACGTGTAAATCATGTTTTTGAACTAGTAAAGATGGATGCGAACATTTCGACAACAAATGGTCATATTTTGTACACGGGTGGACGTAGTTTACGTGGAGCCAGTGTTAAAGCAACTGACCTGAGAGCAGGTGCAGCTTTAGTTATTGCTGGTTTGATGGCCGAGGGACAAACTGAAATTATCAATGTCGAGTTTATCTTACGTGGTTATTCTGATATTATCGAAAAATTACGTAATCTAGGAGCGGATATTAGACTTGTTGAGTATTAAACCGTAGAGGTGTTTATGAATATTTGGACCAAATTAGCAATGTTTTCTTTTTTTGAAACGGATCGCTTGTATTTGCGTCCTTTCTTTTTTAGTGATAATCAGGACTTCCACGAGGTAGCTTCAAATCCAGAAAATCTTCAATTTATTTTCCCAACGCAGGCAAGTCTGGAAGAAAGTCAGTATGCACTTGCCAATTACTTTATGAAGTCCCCTTTGGGAGTGTGGGCAATTTGTGACCAGAAAAATCAACAAATGATTGGTTCTATTAAATTTGAGAAGTTAGATGAAATCAAAAAAGAAGCTGAGCTTGGCTATTTTTTGAGAAAAGATGCTTGGTCGCAAGGATTTATGACAGAGGTTGTTAGAAAAATTTGTCAGCTTTCTTTTGAAGAATTTGATTTAAAACAATTATCTATTATTACCCATCTCGAAAATGAAGCAAGTCAACGGGTTGCCCTTAAGTCTGGATTTCGATTGATTCGTCAGTTTAAAGGAAGTGATCGTTACACAAGAAAAATGCGGGATTATCTTGAATTTCGGTATGTAAAAGGAGAGTTCAATGAGTAAGCATCAGGAAATTCTAAGCTATTTGGAGGAATTACCAGTAGGTAAAAGAGTCAGTGTTCGTAGTATTTCCAATCATCTAGGAGTTAGTGATGGAACAGCCTATCGGGCTATTAAAGAAGCTGAAAACCGTGGAATTGTGGAGACCCGTCCTAGAAGTGGAACAATTCGTGTTAAATCCCAGAAAGTTGCTATAGAGAGATTAGCGTTTGCTGAAATTGCAGAGGTGACTTCTTCTGAGGTTCTGGCTGGGAAAGAAGGTTTAGAGAGAGAATTTAGTAAGTTCTCTATCGGTGCCATGACTGAACAAAACATCCTATCCTACCTTCATGATGGGGGACTCTTGATTGTCGGAGACCGAACCCGTATCCAATTACTAGCGCTGGAAAATGAAAATGCCGTTTTGGTTACAGGTGGTTTTCATGTTCATGATGATGTGCTTAAACTGGCAAATCAAAAAGGGATTCCTGTTCTAAGAAGCAAGCATGACACTTTCACTGTTGCGACTATGATCAATAAAGCCTTGTCAAATGTCCAAATCAAGACTGATATTTTGACAGTTGAGAAACTTTATCGTCCAAGTCATGAATATGGTTTTCTGAGAGAGACAGACACCGTTAAAGATTATTTGGACTTAGTTCGCAAGAATCGTAGCAGTCGTTTTCCTGTTATCAATCAACATCAGGTTGTTGTTGGCATTGTAACCATGAGAGATGCTGGTGATAAGTCACCAAGTACCACAATTGACAAGGTCATGTCTCGTAGTTTATTTTTAGTTGGATTATCGACAAATATTGCCAATGTGAGTCAACGGATGATTGCTGAAGACTTTGAAATGGTACCGGTTGTTCGGAATAATCAAACCTTGCTTGGAGTTGTGACACGACGAGATGTCATGGAGAAGATGAGTCGTTCCCAAGTTTCTGCTCTACCAACTTTTTCTGAGCAGATTGGTCAAAAACTCGCTTATCACCATGATGAAGTCGTCATTACAGTGGAACCCTTTATGCTTGAGAAAAACGGTGTTTTGGCTAATGGTGTATTAGCGGAGATACTGACTCACATGACCCAAGATTTAGTTGTTAATAGTGGTCGCAATCTCATTATCGAGCAGATGCTGATCTACTTTTTGCAGGCTGTTCAGATAGATGATATATTGCGCATTCAGGCACGGATTATTCATCATACGAGACGGTCAGCTATAATTGATTACGATATTTATCATGGTCACCAGATTGTTTCAAAAGCAAATGTGACTGTTAAAATTAATTAGAAACTAGGAGAAAAGATGATAACATTAAAATCAGCTCGTGAAATCGAAGCTATGGACAAGGCTGGTGATTTTCTAGCAAGTATTCATATAGGCTTACGTGATTTGATTAAGCCAGGCGTAGATATGTGGGAAGTTGAAGAATATGTCCGCCGTCGTTGTAAAGAAGAAAATTTCCTTCCACTTCAGATTGGGGTTGACGGTGCCATGATGGACTATCCTTATGCTACCTGTTGCTCTCTTAACGATGAAGTGGCTCACGCTTTCCCTCGTCATTATATCTTGAAAGATGGTGATTTGCTCAAAGTTGATATGGTTTTGGGAGGTCCCATTGCTAAATCTGACCTAAATGTCTCAAAATTAAACTTCAACAATGTTGAACAAATGAAAAAATACACTCAGAGCTATTCTGGTGGTTTAGCAGACTCATGTTGGGCTTATGCTGTTGGTACACCGTCCGAAGAAGTCAAAAACTTGATGGATGTAACCAAAGAAGCTATGTACAAGGGTATTGAGCAAGCTGTTGTTGGAAATCGTATCGGTGATATCGGTGCGGCTATTCAAGAATACGCTGAAAGTCGTGGTTACGGTGTAGTGCGTGATTTGGTTGGTCATGGTGTTGGCCCAACTATGCACGAAGAACCAATGGTTCCTAACTATGGTATTGCAGGTCGTGGACTCCGTCTTCGTGAAGGAATGGTCTTAACCATTGAACCAATGATCAATACAGGCGATTGGGAAATTGATACAGATATGAAAACTGGTTGGGCGCATAAGACCATTGACGGTGGATTGTCATGTCAGTATGAACACCAATTTGTCATTACGAAAGATGGACCTGTTATCTTGACTAGCCAAGGTGAAGAAGGAACTTATTAATAAAAAGTGAAAAGACTACTGGAAGTTTATTTTGATAAAAAATCCAGTAGATCTTTTCATAATAAAACGCATTGTATCAAGTGTTAGGGGCTGATATCATGCGTTTTTCTGACTTTAAGATTTTTTTCAACTCTGTTTGTAACCACATCATAACAGAGGGTCTAGGATTCAGGGCTCTCCTCCTATATACTATTAGTAAAGCAAAACTAGGGGAGAATATTTTAGTGTCGTAATCTATTGTTCCTGTAGAGGTTTTACGATATCGTTGTTTTGGTTTTAAAAAGAGAAATGGAATTCTGTTTAACGTTCGTATTGCCAATCTTAAATTTACCTTTTTTATATTGATGTATTGAGCTAGTTCATGAAAAAATTAAGTGAAAAAGTCGAGTGTTTTAGAAACCTACAGTGTAGTATTCTAGTTTCAATCCGCTATATTTTGCTACTCCCCGTAAAGTTTCTATTTTCCCTGATTTCTGATATAATAGAAATATTGACTTCAAGAGTAAGGAAGAGAAGATGAACGCATTATTAAATGGAATGAATGACCGTCAGGCTGAGGCGGTGCAAACGACAGAAGGTCCCTTGCTAATCATGGCAGGGGCTGGTTCTGGAAAGACTCGTGTTTTGACCCACCGTATCGCTTATTTGATTGATGAAAAGCTGGTCAATCCTTGGAATATCTTGGCCATTACCTTTACCAACAAGGCTGCGCGTGAGATGAAAGAGCGTGCTTATAGCCTCAATCCAGCGACTCAGGACTGTCTGATTGCGACCTTCCACTCCATGTGTGTGCGTATTCTGCGTCGCGATGCGGACCATATTGGTTACAATCGCAATTTTACTATTGTAGATCCAGGGGAGCAGCGAACTCTCATGAAACGCATTCTCAAGCAGTTGAACTTGGATCCTAAAAAATGGAATGAACGAACTATTTTGGGAACCATTTCCAATGCTAAGAATGATCTGATTGATGATGTAGCTTATGCTGCCCAAGCTGGCGATATGTATACGCAAATCGTGTCCCAGTGTTATACAGCTTATCAGAAAGAACTGCGTCAGTCGGAGTCGGTTGACTTTGATGATTTGATTATGCTGACCCTGCGTCTCTTTGATCAAAATCCTGATGTCTTGACCTACTATCAGCAGAAGTTTCAGTACATCCATGTTGATGAGTACCAAGATACCAACCACGCTCAGTATCAATTGGTCAAACTCTTGGCTTCACGCTTTAAAAATATCTGTGTGGTTGGGGATGCGGATCAGTCCATCTACGGTTGGCGTGGTGCTGATATGCAGAATATTTTGGATTTCGAGAAAGATTATCCCCAAGCCAAGGTTGTTTTGTTAGAAGAAAATTATCGCTCTACGAAGACTATTCTTCAAGCGGCCAACGAGGTCATTAAAAACAACAAAAACCGCCGTCCTAAGAATCTCTGGACCCAAAATGCTGATGGGGAGCAAATCGTTTACTATCGTGCCGATGATGAGCTAGATGAGGCTGTATTTGTAGCCAGAACCATCGATGAACTTAGTCGCAGTCAAAACTTCCTTCACAAGGATTTTGCAGTTCTCTATCGGACTAATGCCCAGTCTCGTACTATTGAGGAAGCCCTGCTCAAGTCAAACATTCCTTATACCATGGTTGGTGGAACCAAGTTCTACAGCCGTAAGGAAATCCGCGATATTATCGCTTATCTTAATCTTATTGCTAATTTGAGTGACAATATCAGTTTTGAGCGTATTATCAACGAACCAAAACGTGGAATTGGGCCAGGTACTGTTGAGAAAATTCGTGACTTTGCAAATATGCAAAACATGTCTATGCTAGATGCTTCAGCCAATATCATGTTGTCTGGTATCAAGGGTAAAGTAGCCCAGTATATCTGGGATTTTGCAAATATGATGTTAGATTTGCGAGAGCAACTGGACCACTTAAGCATTACTGAGTTGGTTGAGGCCGTCCTAGAAAAAACAGGTTACGTCGATATTCTTAACGCCCAAGCGACCTTAGAAAGCAAGGCTCGTGTAGAAAACATCGAGGAGTTCCTCTCTGTGACGAAAAACTTTGATGACACCTCTGATGGGCCAGAAGAAGAAACTGGTCTGGATAAACTGAGTCGTTTTTTAAATGACTTGGCCTTGATTGCGGACACAGATTCAGGTAGTCAGGAGACATCAGAAGTGACCTTGATGACCCTGCATGCTGCCAAAGGTCTCGAGTTTCCAGTTGTCTTTTTGATTGGGATGGAAGAAAATGTCTTTCCACTTAGTCGTGCAGCCGAGAATCCAGATGAATTAGAAGAAGAACGCCGTCTGGCCTATGTAGGAATTACGCGTGCAGAGAAAATTCTCTATCTAACAAATGCCAACTCGCGCCTGCTTTTTGGTCGTACCAACTACAACCGTCCGACTCGTTTTATTAACGAAATCAGTTCAGACTTGCTTGAGTATCAAGGTCTGGCTCGTCCTGCAAATACAAGCTTTAAGGGATCATATAGCAGTGGTAGTATTTCCTTTGGTCAAGGTATGAGTTTGGCTCAGGCTCTTCAAGACCGTAAACGCGGTGCTGCCCCAAAATCAATCCAGTCAAGCGGTCTTCCATTTGGTCAATTTACAGCTGGCGCAAAACCAGCATCTAGCGAGGCAAATTGGTCCATTGGTGATATTGCTCTCCACAAGAAATGGGGAGAGGGAACCGTTCTGGAAGTTTCAGGTAGCGGTGCTAGGCAGGAATTGAAAATCAATTTCCCAGAAGTAGGTTTGAAAAAACTTTTAGCCAGTGTGGCTCCAATTGAGAAAAAAATCTAATTTTCCATCCTTCTCACGAATAATAAAGTGAGGAGGATTTTTATGTACAGTATTTCATTCCAAGAAGATTCACTATTACCAAGAGAAAGGCTGGCCAAGGAAGGAGTTGAAGCGCTTAGTAACCAAGAGTTGCTAGCTATTTTACTCAGGACAGGAACACGTCAAGCTAGCGTTTTTGAAATTGCCCAAAAAGTCTTGAACAATCTTTCAAGCCTAACGGATTTGAAAAAAATGACCCTGCAGGAATTGCAGAGTTTGTCTGGTATTGGGCGTGTTAAGGCCATAGAATTACAAGCTATGATTGAACTGGGGCATCGTATTCACAAACACGAGACTCTTGAAATGGAAAGTATTCTCAGCAGTCAAAAGTTGGCCAAGAAGATGCAGCAGGAATTAGGGGATAAAAAACAAGAGCACCTGGTGGCACTCTATCTCAATACTCAAAATCAAATCATCCATCAGCAGACCATTTTTATCGGTTCTGTAACTCGTAGTATCGCTGAGCCGCGAGAGATTCTTCACTATGCTATCAAGCATATGGCGACTTCACTCATCTTGGTCCACAATCATCCTTCAGGAGCGGTAGCGCCTAGCCAAAATGATGATCATGTCACTAAACTTGTTAAAGAAGCCTGCGAACTGATGGGGATTGTTCTCTTGGACCATTTGATTGTCTCTCATTCTAATTACTTTAGTTATCGTGAAAAGACAGATTTAATCTAAAGTTCATTAACGACATAGTCAAAGAGTTTCTTATCTTTGGGACGATTTTCAAAAAGAAGTTCTGGATGCCATTGGACACCGAGAAAGGCGACATCATCCGTACTCATGACAGCCTCAATGATACCATCTTTAGGATCATGAGCCACAACTTTTAAATTTGGTGCTAAGTCCTTGATGCTCTGGTGGTGGAAGGAGTTGATATGAGAGATTTCTCCATAGATTTCTTGGAGAACGGTATCTGGTTCTGTTACCAAGCGTTGAGTTGTGTACTCAACAGAAGAATCCTGCCAATGGTCTTCGATATCTTGGTACAAAGTTCCACCCATGGCAACGTTAAAGAGTTGGGTACCACGGCAGACAGAGAAAATGGGCTTTTTCTGTTTAATAGCTTCCTTGATGAGGGCCAGTTCGAAGATATCTCTTTGAAGGTGATAATCATCGCTATCAATGGTTTTGGGTTCGCCATAGAATTTTGGATCGACATTTTGCCCACCTGTCAAGATGAGCTTGTCAATCAAACTGATATAGTGGCAGGCCATTTCTTGATCACCAATCGGTAGGATGATGGGAATCCCTCCAGCATCTTTAACGCCTTCAACAAAGCCTTTTGCTGCGTAGCTCATCATGATGTCATCATCTGGATGAGTTTTTTCGTTTCCTGTAATCCCAATAACTGGTTTTTTCATAAAATGATTTTCGCTTTCTAATCCTCTTTTCGCATGAAGTAGAGGAGGGTTTGGAGTTCACTTGTCAAATCGACATACTGAACGACCACGTCTTTTGGTAAATGCAGATGGACTGGTGAAAAACTGAGAATTCCTTTCACACCAGCATCAACCAAGAGATTAGCAACCTCTTGTGACTTGACGCTGGGAACAGTTAGGATAGCAGTCTTCACATCAGCATCCTTGATTTTATCCTTGATCTGAGAAATCCCGTAAATGGGAATCCCGTCAGGAGTTTGGGTACCGACTTCAGGATGGTCGTCTAGGTCAAAGGCCATGATAATCTTCATCTTGTTACGTTCGTGGAAGCGGTAGTGGAGAAGGGCATGGCCCATATTTCCAATACCAACCAGCATGACATTGGTAATAGAGTTGTCATTGAGCAAATCGGCAAAAAATGTCATTAGTTTTTTGACATCATAGCCAAAACCACGACGACCAAGTTCACCAAAATAGGAAAAATCACGACGTACGGTCGCTGAATCAATCCCAATGGCCTCTGCAATTTGCTTAGAGTTGGCACGTTCAATCTTTTCTGCATGAAATCTCTTAAAAATTCGATAGTAGAGAGAGAGTCTTTTTGCTGTAGCTTTTGGAATAGCAAATTGTTTATCTTTCACAAAATCACAACCTTTCTATTCTTCTATTTTATAGAAACATTGTGAAAAAATCAACAAAAATAAGAAAAAACTAAGAAAAATCTTAGTTTTGATGTAAAAAATCTGCATGAGATAGAAAACGGTAGAGGTCTCCGACCAGACCCTGATAAACTTTTTGGCCCCTAAAAGTCAGAGAAGTCACATAAAGTGTATCTGGTAAGGTTACACATCCTGACAAAGTCAACATGAGAGCCTCATGATCCTCATACTTGAGAGTACGCTCTACATGATAGCAGTCCTTATAGGTCAGTTCAAACATTTTGGCTCTATCTTTCCGATTTTGTAAAGACACCACGTTCTACCAAGCTATCCATGAGGAAGTAGAATTTTTCCTGATGAATATGGTGGTCTTCTGATTTGAAAATATCAACTAGACGAAGGCCAAACTTGTCAGTGATATTGATTTTAGCCCCTGTAAGTTCCTTGTTAATGATGATTTTGAGTTGGAAGCCTTCACCGCTGTTTGGCACTTTTTCCAAAAGGCGAGTCAATTCATAGTTACCAACCTTAGTTTCAAAAAAGGTGTTATCTTTGAGGGTGAATTTTTTAACAGAAGGGCTAAGAGTGTAGTCGTAACGACAATTTTTTAACTGAATGATTTTTTCAAATGCCATATGGCTAACCTCCGATAATTTCTTTTAAGGTTTTTGCGAGGGTTTGTAGGTCTTCAACGGTATTTTGTGGCGACAAACTGATGCGAAGGGATTCCTTCAAGCGTTCTGAATTTGCGCCATACATGGCTTCAAGAACATGGCTGGATTGGACAACGCCTGCAGTACAGGCTGAGCCAGTAGAGATTGAAATTCCAGCTAAATCTAGCCGAAGGAGTAAGAGGTCATTTTTCTGACCAGGAAATCCAATATTGAGAACATAAGGGAGATGATGTTTTCCTCTATTCAAGTAATACTGAATGCCCTCCAGCTCTGCCAGAAAGGCAGTTTCTAGATTTTGTACATGTTGAAAATGTTCTTCTTGTTTTTCTAGGTCTTCTTTTAGGGCTGCAACCATGCCTACGATGGCAGGCAGATTTTCAGTTCCTGCACGTTTTTTCTGTTCCTGATCTCCGCCATGTAGATAGGAATCAAAGTCCATGCTAGATGCGTAGAGAAAACCGATTCCCTTAGGACCATGGAATTTGTGGGCAGAAGCAGTGAGAAAATCAATGCCCAATTCTTCTGAATGAATTGGGATTTTACCAATAGCCTGAACTGCATCAACATGATAGGCAGCAGGGTGTTGCTTGAGTATTTGGCCAATTTCAGCGATGGGCAGTAGGTTTCCTGTCTCATTATTGGCAAACATGGTAGAAACCAAAATCGTATCGTCACGTAAAGCCTTTTGAATTTGCTGGGCTGTGATTTCTTGATTTTCTGGCTGGATAATGGTTGCTTCAAACCCAAAGTGTTGAACCAAGTAATCAATTGTTTCAAGGACAGCATGGTGCTCGATGGCAGTTGTGATGATATGTTTTCCTTGTTCTTGGTGACGAAGACAGTAGCCAATGATGGTAGTATTATTGCCTTCAGTCCCACCAGAAGTGAAAAAGATATGTTGAGGTTTTGTCCTTAGTAACTGGGCTAGTTCCTGACGGGCTTCTCGCAAGAGTTTGCCAGCTTGACGACCATGACCATGAATACTAGAAGGATTTCCGTGGGTTTCTTGCATAACCTTGGTCATAGCTGAAATAGCAACTGCTGACATAGGAGTCGTTGCAGCATTGTCCAAATAAATCAAAGAATCACCTTATTTCTTTTTATTGTAGGCAAAGAGTGGGCTGACTGGTTTTCTTTCGTGAATACGGACGATAGCATCACCAATTAACTCACTAGCAGTGATGTAGCATACATTTTTAGGAGTTTTTTCTTTTGTTGCTACTGAATCAGTCACAAGAATTTCTTTAATATTAGTATTGTCAAGAAGCTCAGCAGCTCCCTCGACGAAGAGACCGTGGCTAGAAACAGCATAAATTTCTGTAGCTCCTTCACGTTCAACGATTTTAGAAGCTTCAGAGAAGGTACGTCCTGTATTTAAAATATCATCAATCAAGATAGCTTTCTTACCTTCAACATCACCAATAATATAACCTTCGTTACGAGTTGCATCGTCTTGAGGGTAGTCGATAATGGCGATAGGAGCATCAAGATATTCAGCCAGGCTACGCGCACGTTTGACACCTGAATTTTTAGGGCTAACGACAACAACATCTGAACCAAGCAATCCTTTATCGCAGTAATGTTTTGCGAATAGGGGAACAGTGAAAAGATTATCCACTGGAATATCAAAGAAACCTTGAACCTGAACGGCATGCAAATCAAGAGTCAGGATACGATCAACTCCAGCCTTAACCAGCATATTGGCAACTAGTTTTGCTGTAAGTGGCTCACGAGGACAAGCAATGCGGTCTTGACGTGCATAGCCAAAATATGGAAGGACAACGTTGATACTGTGGGCACTTGCACGCACACAAGCATCGACCATGATTAACAATTCCATTAGGTGGTTGTTGACGGGGAAACTTGTTGATTGGATGATGTAAACATCATAACCACGGACACTTTCTTCAATATTCACTTGGATTTCTCCGTCTGAAAATTGACGTGACGATAGTTTTCCAAGTGGGACACCAACAGCTTCAGCAATTTTCTGTGCAATCTCTTGGTTAGAGTTGAGTGCGAAAAGTTTCATGTTTTTTCTATCTGACATTATAGACCGTCCTCTGTAAACTTTTTAAATCCTAGTGATATTTATCTTACATATATGAACTAGAACCTGTGTATTTTTATCTTTTCTATTTTACCAAAAAATGGAGATTATTTCAGCTATTTTTCATGCTTTTGACAAATCGAACCAATTTTGAAGGAGCTTTTTGATAGGAAATCTGATTTTCCTCTAAAAATTGCTGGAAATCCTGTTTGCCTTGCTCATGATTTTCCACTTCAAGCTCTAATTCATAATCTGTCATATCAAAGTACTGACTTTCATCCAGTGCCATGAGGCCAATAGCTGTTTGCATTTCATAGCGAAGCGTTGTTAGACAACCAAGAACCTGCCATTCACTAGTTTGGATACCATGTTTCGCCAATTCATCCAATACTATCCCTTGAGGAAATTCTTTCTTGCTCAGATAGTTTTCAGCATCTTTTAGTTGCAATTTTTGGTTGTATTCCATGTTTCCAACACTCTGCGGGACTTTGAGTGTCAATTCTGCCCAGTCTTCAAAAGTTCGAATGCGCATAGCAACTTTCTTTTCTCGCAGCTCAAAATCAGGTGTGTCGATGTAGTAATTTTTTTGAAGAACAGGAGTGACACCTGTGAACTGGTCTTTTAGACGATCATACTCATCTTTTTTCAATAGTGTTTTCAATTCAATTTCTAAATGTTTCATTTTTCTTACCTTTTCTTTATCGTTGAAAGCGGATTTATGGTATAAACTGCTCA